>DASYTU010000101.1:0-9310 GCA_036001925.1 Actinoplanes sp. | reverse complement strand
CTCTTCATCCCCGAGGGTCACCCCGTCACTCACACCACCACGCACGAGTGGAACCACGGCCTCGGCGAGATCGTCACCGCACTCATCGACGCCGGGATGGCGGTCACCGGACTGGCCGAGCACCAGAGCGTGCCGTGGGAGGCGCCGCGCGGGCGGATGACGAAGCTCGACAACCAGGAGTGGCGGCTCAGCGACCGCCCGGAGCGGCCGCCGCACGCGTACACCTTGCAGGCCATCCGGAACCCCGCCTCGTTTAAAGATCGGCACATTCGGGGTATCCCGCGGTCCAATCCCCACGGACCTAGGAGACCCCGATGCGCGTTGGTTCAATCGGCGGAGTCATCGTCCTCATCTGGCTCATCATTGGCGCGATCGCGGCCGGGCAGCGCGGTTACTTCAGCGACACCGGCGACACAAGTTGCGCCAAGGCCGGCACGGTCGCCGTCACAATCCTGGCCGGGCCGCTCAACTATCTGGGCGTGAACCCGAAGATCAAGTGCGAAGTCCCGCAACCCAGCAAGTAAGCCTCAAGTGGATCGACGGCGGCGGCGGGACACGACAACCGCCGCCGCGGTCGCCAGCACGATCGCACCGGCCGCCCCGAATAACGGCCAGGGCGGTTTCCCGCCACCGGTCGCCGGCGCCGCTACCAGCGCCGGGGCCGGCGGCGTCGTGTCGCCGCAACGAGTTGAACCGGGCTTGGCCGCGGCGCCGCCCGCGGCCACCGTCACCACGGCCGCGCAGTGCCCGATGCCGGGCAACGCCAGGTCCACAGTGACCTGCCAGCTGCCCGGCTTCAGCGTGCCGTCGTAGACCACCGTGGACTGGTCCGGCAGGCGGGTCAGCGGGGCCGGACCGACCTGCGCGCCCGCCGTCGAGACCGCGGTCAGCATGCCCGCCACCGGCTCGGTGACCGGATGGCCGTCGGCCCAGATGACGTCCACGGCGACGTTGCCCCTGCCGTCGTCGTTGACGGTGAGCACCAGCCCCGCGTGCGCCGCCGCGGGCGCGACATCGGCGAAGACCGCGAGCGCCGCCGCCATCAGGGCAAGCAAGCCGCCCCGGATCTTGCTGTTCACCTCGTACCTCGTACCGGAAAGATGGCCGGCACGCCCGCGGGCGTGCCGGCCGCACGGACCTGTCAGGCCGCGGACGTCGCCCATGCTTGCTGCCTCGCGCCCGACGGGCGCTGCAGCACAAGCAGCGGACGGCCTCCGTAGGTATCGCTGCCGAGGCCTACAACCAGGCCGTTGGTGGTGAGGGACAGACCCGCGTCAGTACGGGTGAGCGTCCACGCCGGCGCCGTCGCGCAGGCCTGCTGGACGAGCGGGGCACCGGCGACCGCCCGGATGAACGGGGCGACGCACTTGCCGGTGGCCTTCGACACCAGCTTTCCGCCGTCGAGCCGCCACAACTGGTTCGCCCCACCGTGACCGGCGAACGACACCAGCGGGGTGAGGTCGGCGCTGCGGGCCCCGTACAGGTCGGCAACGTCGCCGGTGGCCGCGTTGGTCAGCGAGAACCAGGCGCCATCCGCCGGCGCGCCGGCCGTCGGCGTGCGGACCTCGACCTCGTCGGTGTACGCGGCTGCGCCCACGACGATCCGCACCTTGTAGGTGGTGCCCGGCGAGAGACCCACGATGGCGACACCGGTCGAGCCGACCGTGCCGAGGGTGCGGCCGTCGACGACCACGCCGTAGCGGGTTCCCGGCGCGGCGGGCGGCCAGCTCAACCGGACCGACGTCGCGGTGGTCTCCGCCACGGTCAGCGGGGCCAGCGTGCCGGTGGGCGTCGGCGTCGGGGTGGTGGGCGTCGGCGGGAGCGGGGAGGGCGAGGTCGTGGTCGGGGTCGGGCCGGGAGTGGTCGGACGGGGCGAGGTCGGGCCGGGTGAGGGCGAGCTGGGTGACGGACTGGGCGTCCCACCTGCGCCGGTGTCTCCGGCGATGAGGAACTCGTTGTTCGCCACGTTCCAGTGCGTCGCAAGATAGCTGCCGGCCTTCGGGTCGGTGCTGTAGTAGTCGTCGTGGTTGCAGTCGAGACGGTTGTCCTCGGCCTTGTTGGTGCAGACGATCTTCAGCACGGTGCCCGGCGCGTCCACGTAGCACATCACGTCGTAGTCGTCCACGCAGTGCCCGGCCTTGCTGGAGTTCGGCGCGCTATTGCTGACGGCGCCCAGGTTGTGGCCGAGCTCGTGCGCCGCGACCGACGCCGCCCAGCAGCCGGTGTCGCTGCGCCCGTACGACGGGCCGCTGTTGCTGCGGTTCTTCGCGGACGGCTGGTCGTCCGCGTTGAACGTGCCGATGCCACAGTAGACCTGCGACTCCGCGAAAATCATGTACTTGCGATCGGTGCGGTTGAAGCCGAGCTTCTGCAACGCGCTGATGCTCTTGCTGAAGTCGTCCAGCTGTCCCGCGGGCACCTCGACCTCGCGCACGTCCACCTGGCAGTCCGCAGTGGTGACATAGCGCAGATGCCGGTGTCCGCCGGTCTCCTGCGCGCTCGCGTCGTAGATGGTGTCCACGCCGGCGGCCCAGGTACGGAACGACCCCTCGAACTTGGCGAACCGGCTCGCGGTGCCGGCCGCGCGCACGTACAGGACCTGGACCCGCTTGCCGGTCTGGCCGTCGCCGTCGCAGACCACGCCGTTCGGGCCGACAACCGGGGCGGCGGCGGCCGCGGGGGCGTCCGTCTTCAGCTCGATCGCGTCCGCCGTCACGAGGGCCTTGGCAGTGGTCGGCAGCTTCGGCTCCGGCTTCGCCGGGGCGACCGGGGCCACCGGCGTGCGCACGTTCAGGCCCGCCGGCACCTCGTCCGGGCCGTGCGAGCAGCGGCCGGTGCCGACCACCTCGTACTCGCCGACGCAGGTGGAGCCCTTCTTACCGGGCTTGAGACCGCGGTGCACCATGCCCTTCTCCGGCTGGTCGGGCGGCACCGAGGTCAACGGCTTCGCCTCGGCCGCGGTGGCGGTGCCGACGGAGGTCGTAGCGGGGCTCCATGGCAGCCAGGCGCTGCCGAGGGCGGACGGGATGCCGACCAGGCCCGCCGCCAGGGTGGCGAACGCGACCAGGGCGACACGGCGGGTCTTCGCTCTGGGGCTCTTTGGAATTCGGCTCTTTGGTATGCGGCTCTTTGTGGTGCGGCTCTTTGTTATGCGGCGTGAGGGGGACACGCGGAAAGTACCTTCCAGTGGGGAAATGGGCGTCAAGTCCGGCCGCGCGCGATCCGAGTAAGCTCGTGGGGTGTTCACCGGCCGGCGGAACGGGCATACGGTAGCGAGATCGGCATCGATGCGACAGCGGGTCGAGTCGGCTTAACCAAGACCTAAGAGTTCCTTACGACTCCATTGTGGAGAGCGTTTCCCCGGATGCGATTCGGTCGCCGGGGACGGTAGTGGATCTACCGGACAGGCCCTACCCTGTGGGATGTGTCGCAGAACAGGCGCGGTCGACCTTATGAGGCGGTGACTCCTTGATCGTGGCGCCGCGCTACCTCCCGTCCGGGCGACCATACGCCGTGTCCGGGTGGACATGATGCGGCGGACCCGCGGCGGCGCGATGCTCGGACGAGGGCTACGCGCCCTCGCCGCCCTGCGCCATGACCGCGTGCTGCTCCTGCTCGGCGGGGCCACGGCCGCGATGGTCATCTGGTACGCGACGGGCCTCGGCACCCGATCGGCCCAGGTCATCGGGGCATGGACGTTCATCGCCGCCATCCACGCCTGTCTCGTCCTGGTTGCCCGGTCCATGGCCGGCGCCGCCGACCTGACCCGGGCCGCGCGACGGTTCTGGGGGGCGGTCGCCATCGGTGGCGCCATCTACCTGGCGGGGGACCTCAGCCAGGTGGTCGTGTCCGTCCGCGACCCGCTCGCGACCACGTCGGCCACCGGCGGCCCCGTGCAGCTGGGCGCGCTGTCGCTCGGCAGCGCCTGGCTCGGTCTCGCGCTGCTCATGTCGCCGCTCGGATTCACCTCGTGCAAGGAACGCACGCGGTTCTGGCTCGACGTCGCCACCGTGATGGTCGCCGCCGTGGTAGTCGGGTGGTATCTGGTCGTGCCGGACCGTCCCGCCGCGCTGCTGAACGCAGCCGCGCCGGTGCTGATGGGCCCGGTCATCCTGCTGCTCTGCGTCTTCGTCGTGGCGAAGCTGACCCTGTCCGGCACCGCGGTGTTCACCCGCTCGACGGCAGCGTTCGGCACCCTCGCCTCGGTTGCCAAGTCGGGCGCCGACGCGATCGGCGCGGGCGGGCTCGCGGGCGACCGGCTGCACTGGTTCCTGGCCGCGACGGTGACCGCGCACGCCTTGCTGACCGTCGCCGTACGGGTCAACCAGGTGCAGGTCACCGGCGACCCGGGCGTGCTTCAGGTGCGCCGCCGGCGCCCGTACAGCCTGCTTCCGTACGGAGCTATCGCCGTCACGTACGTGCTACTGACCTTCGCCGTCTGGCGCCAGGACAACACGACCCTGCCGATCGCGCTCGGTGGCGCCGCGATCAGCACCGCACTGGTCGTGGTGCGGCAGCTGGCCGCGTTCCGGGAGAACGCCCGCCTGCTCAGCGAACTGGACAGCAAGGTCAAGGAGCTGCACCTGACCCAGGAGGGACTGCGCAAGTCCCTGGCCGAACGGGACAAGCTCGCCGCCCGGCTGCGACACCAGGCGTTCCACGACGGCCTCACCGGCCTGCCGAACCGGACGCTCTACACCGAACGGCTGGAAGCCGCGCTGGCGTCGGCCGCACCCGGCGAGCAGGTCGTGGTCATGCTCATCGACCTGGACGACTTCAAGCTGGTCAACGACGCCTGGGGACACGCCGCAGGAGACACGCTGCTGCGCGAGGTCGCCGAACGACTGCGCGCCTGCGTCCGCGCGAACGACACGGTGTCGCGCATCGGCGGCGACGAGTTCGCCGTGCTGCTGGAACCGCTGCCGGACGACGACCCGCGCGACATCGCCGCCCGGATCGTGGCCGCCGTCGAGGCCCCGGTGCCGATCGATGGCGGCTCCGCCCGGGTAGGCGCGAGCGTCGGCATCGCGCTGTCCCGGCCATACGCACCGGACGGCCGACCAGCCGAGTCGCCGGACGGCGAGGCTCTGCTGCGCGAGGCCGACCACGCGATGTACGTGGTCAAGCGCACCGGCAAGGGCACGTACGCGGTCGCCCTCGCCGGCCGCGACGCCTGACCCTGTTCCGGCCGGTCCGGCCTCGCTCGCCCGCCGCGGCCGAGCCTCACCGCGGCCGGCGGCCCTGTCCAGCCAGCCGGCCTCGCCCAGCCGGCTAACCCAGCGTCGCGGGTACGGCCGGCGGGCCGGCGTCGCGGGCACGGCCGGCGCACGGGCGTAGCGGGCACGGCCCCGGGCCGGTGCCGCCCGCGCCCCGCCGCCTCTCGGTTGATCATGGGGTTATCACGCTCCGGAACCGGTTCCGGACAGTAATAACCCCATGATCACCGGGCCCCCGCGGCCCTGTCCGGCCAGCCGGCCTCCCCCAGCCGGCTAACCCAGCGTCGCGGCACAGCCGGCAGGCCGGCGTCGCCGGCACGGCCAGCGGACAGCGTCGCGGGCACGGCCGGCGGGCCGGCGTAGCGGGCACGGCCCCTACCGCCCGGCGGTCAGTCGCGTTCGATCAAGTGGCCGACGATCTGCGGACCCATCAGGACGGCCTCGCCGGAGCCGTCGCGGCGGTTGTCCGGAGCCGGCAGCTCCACCGGATCGCCGGTGTTGCTGGTGCCGACCGGGCGCGGACCCACCCATGCCACCGCCAGCCGCGACTCCCCCTTCAGGAACCGCTGGACCCGGACGCCGCCGGTCGCGCGGCCCTTCGTCGGGTACTGCGCGAACGGCGTCACCTTCACCTGCGTACCCGTCGAGGTCACCACCATGGGCTCGCCGTGCTGCGGGTCGGCCGTGTTCACCACGTTGAACGAGATCACCTCGGCGTCCGGGGACAGGTTGATGCCCGCCATGCCGCCGCCCTTGAGGCCCTGTGGCCGCACCAGCTTGGCGCCGAACCGCAGCAGCGACGCGTCCGACGTCACGAACACCAACGATTCGGACGCGTCGGCCAGACACGTCGCCTGCAGGACCTCGTCGCCGTCCCGGAGCGTGATCACTTCGAACTCGTCGGAACGCACCGGCCACTCGGGCGCGCACACCTTCACCACGCCCTCCCGGGTGCCCATCGCCAGCCCTGGCGAGCCGTCCCCGGCCGTACCGAGCGGGGCCAGGCCGACGACCCGCTCCCCCTTCTCCAGCGGCACCAGCTCGGACGCCGACATCCCACCGCGCACCGACACCGTGCCGGAATGCTCCGGCAGCACCGGCAGCGGCAGCACATCGATCTTGAACGCGCGACCAGTGCTGGTCACCAGCAGCACCCGCCCGCGAGCCGTGGAGTGCACGACCGCCCGTACCGCATCGTGTTTGACCCGCCCGCTGCGCCGCCGCCCCTCGGTTGCCTCTTCGCTCTCCGCGGCGGTCCGGGCGATCAGCCCGGTCGCCGACAGGATCACCTGGCAGGGGTCGTCCTCGACCTCGAGCGGCCCGGCCGGTACGGAGGCCGCGAGCACCTCCTTGAGGTCGCCGTCGATCAGCGTGGTCCGCCGCGCGCTGCCGAACTCCGACGCCACCTCGGCTAGCTCGTCGGAGACGACCTGCTTGAGCACGTCGTCGTTGTCGAGGATCCGGGTGAGTTCCGCGATCTCCTCGCGCAACCGTTCCTGCTCGGTCTCCAGCTCGATCCGGTCGAAGCGGGTGAGCCGCCGCAGCGGCGTGTCCAGGATGTACGTCGCCTGCACGTCGGTCAGCCCGAACTCCGCGATCAGCGCGGCCTTGGCCGCGGCGGCGTCGTCGCTGCCCCGGATGAGGGCGACCACCCGGTCGATGTCGATGAGCGCGATCAGCAGGCCGTCCACCAGGTGCAGCCGGTCCTGCCGCTTGGTACGCCGGTGCGTGGTGCGCCGCGTCACCACCTCGTAGCGGTGCGCCAGGAACACCTCGAGCAGCGCCTTGAGCCCGAGCGTCTGCGGCTGCCCGTCGATCAGCACCAGGTTGTTGATGCCGAACGAGCTCTCCAGGGGCGTCAGCCGGTACAGATCGGCCAGCAGCGCCTGCGGATTCACGCCCACCTTGCACTCGATGACCAGCCGGGTGCCGTGCTCGCGGTCGGTCAGGTCCTTGACGTCGGCGATCCCCTGCAGCCGGGCGGCCTGCCGCTGGCCCTTCTTCGGGCCGGACACGATCAGCTTGCCCTTCACCTCGTCGGTGATCGCCTCGATGATCTTCTCGGCGCCGACGCCGTACGGCAGCTCCACCACGGTGATCGCCTGCCGTCCGCGGCCGCCCTCCAGCGGTCCGGTCTGCGCCCGGGCGCGCATCCGCACCACACCACGCCCCGTCTCGTACGCCCGCCGCACCTCGTCCAGGCCGAGCAACTGGCCGCCGGTCGGCAGATCCGGCCCGGGCACGAAGCGCATCAGCGCGTCCAGATCCGCGTCCGGCTCGATGATCAGGTGCCGGGCGGCCGCCACGACTTCGCCCAGGTTGTGCGGGATCATGTTCGTCGCCATGCCGACCGCGATGCCGGACGTGCCGTTGACCAGCAGGTTCGGGAACGCGGCCGGCAGCACCTTGGGCTCGGACTCGGAGCCGTCGTAGTTGGGCTTGAAGTCGACCGTGCCCTCGCCGATCTCCCCCACCAGCAGCATCGCCTCGCGCGACATCCTTGCTTCGGTGTTGTGGTTGACGAAGCCACCGGCGAGGAACGAATGGTCGTCAGAGTCCACGCGGACGGAATAGACCTCGGCCGGCGCGCAGGCTTCGACGGCCGTGACCGCCTCGAATCGATAACCCGAGTCCATGATCGGCGTGATGGTCGCTAGGACCTCTGGATCTTTGATCCGGTCGATGATGCGGAGACGTTCGGTCTCCCAGCGCTCCACGCGATCGAAATTGTGCTGGGTCAGCCATGTGCGTCCACTGCCGCGGCGGCCGAAATCGACGGCGCCCCGCACGTAGTCGGCGACGAAGGGAACATGGTCTTGGCTGAGCCGGTTCGCGCGCAGCGGAGAACGCCGCAGCAATTCCACGACCTTCTTCTGCTTCGTACGGAGAAAGCCGACCCGCTCAACGAAACCCCGGACGTTGCGAAGCCCGGACACCACGAGCCGGTGTTCCAGCGAGCCACTCGGGCGGGCATAGCGCCGATGCGCCGCGATGACGCCGAACTCCGCAAGCATCTCCTGGATGTCACGCGTCAATTGCTCGCTGAAGCTGGTGTACTGGACGGTGAATCCATCGAGCGACACCCTCGGGCCGCAGTCGCCCTCGAACGCTGCCATGAGAAATGCACGCTTGACCCCGAGTCCGCCGTCCCAGATGAAGTTCGGGACGACCTTGTCGGCAGCCTTGTGACCGATGAACTCCGCCAACGGGCTGGACCGAAATGCGTCCATGCCCCCGGCGTAGTCCTGGATATCGAGCTCGCGAATGAGCTTCCGATCGACGCGCGTCCGGCGCTCGGCCACGTACCGCCGTCCGCCGACAATCTGGTCGTATGCATGCAGCACCTCGGAAAAGAAGTGCTCGTCGCTGTTGTTGAAGCCGGCCCTGGTCTGGCTCGCCCAGCCCTCGGACGCCCACGCGCCACCGAGGATGCCGAGCATGTATTCGCGTGCGGTCGGGATGACCTGCGTCCACGCGTTGCGCGCGATGCACACGACGGTGCCTGGCTTGATCTCGTCGAGTTGCCGCCACTGGAACAACGGCACGCCCATCGGCGCGTCGAGGCATAGAACCGGGTGGTTCTCAGTGCCACGCAGACTGAACCCGGATTTCGTCGTGATCCGCAGCGTGGGATGGACTCCGGAATTGAAGACTCTGTCGACGCGGACCGCCTTGCCTTCTCTATCGAGAACCTCGATATCGACCTCGGCCTCGCTGTCCGGCGGCAGAGATACGAGGTCCGCCATCCGGACGCTCGAGCCGTCGGCCAGCCGGATCCGGGTATCACCGGTGACGCAGTACCTCGAAGCAGCCGGTCCGTCGTCGGGAGATCCAAAGTTTCCGTGCCCGTCGATCAGCGGCGCGTTCAACGAGAAATCCTGGGCCAGGCGCACGAGCGCGTCGTAGATCGCCAGGTCGCCATGCGGGTGGTAGCGGCCCATGACGTCGCCGACGACGCGGGCCGACTTGACGTACGGACGGTCGGGACGGTGGCCCTGCTCCTGCATCGACCAGAGGATGCGCCGGTGCACCGGCTTGAGGCCGTCGCGAGCGTCGGGCAGCGCCCGGGAGTGGATCACCGAGTACGCATATTC
>DASYTU010000100.1:0-12363 GCA_036001925.1 Actinoplanes sp. | reverse complement strand
GGGCCGTAATAACCTCATGATCAACGCCGGCGGCGGTTCGACCGTCCGCGGAGTGAGGGGTTGACGCGTGAAGGGCGGGGGAGCATAGTTAAGTGGGTGCTTAACCAATCGGCGGCGCTGGACTTGATGTTCTCGGCACTTGCGGACGCGAGTCGCCGGAGCATGGTCGAGCGGCTCAGCCGTGGCCCGGCGTCCGTCAAGGAGCTGGCCGCGCCGCTGGCCATGTCGCTGCCGGCGGTGCTGCAGCATCTCCACGTGCTCGAGACCAGCGGTCTCGTGCATTCGGAGAAGGTCGGCCGGGTGCGGACCTGCCGCATCGAGCCCGCGGCGCTGCAGGCCGCCGAGCGATGGATCGCCGACCGTCGAACGGGCTGGGAGCAACGCCTCGACCGGCTCGGCGAATACCTGTCTTCTAGTTCCGAGGAGGAGCAATGAGCGAGCGTTCCACCGTCCACGACACCTTCACCATCGAACGACACTTCGACGCCGCCCCTGCCCGCGTGTTCAAGGCGTTCGCCGACCCGGCCGCGAAGGCGCTGTGGTTCGCCGGCCCCGCGGAGACCAAGCAGGAGGATGTGTCGTTCGACTTCCGGGAGGGCGGTCGCGAGACCCTGGTGACCGTCCTGGGCGACGGCAGCCGGATCGGCTTCTACGCCACGTACTCCGACATCGTTCCGGACGAGCGGATCGTCTACACGTACGAGATGACCATGGGGGGCAAGCGCATCTCCGTGTCAGTCGCGACCGTCGAGATCCGGCCCGGCTCGAGCGGCGGCAGCGATCTGCAGGTGACCGAGCACGGCGTGTACCTCGACGGCCTGGACAAGCCGGAAATGCGGCGGCAGGGCAGCGAGGAACTGATCACAGCGCTGGGCGAGTCGCTCAGCAAGGACGTCTAGGCCGCCTGCTCGTAGCCGTCGCGTTCATCGCGGGCCAGAGCGCGATTCTTGGGCGTGTTGCCGGCGACCCGTTCCACGATCGCGATGAGTGCCGCGGACACCTCGTCGGGGCGCTCCAGCATGAGCATGTGCCCGGCGCCGGGACAGATGGTCAGCTCGGTGCCGGGCAGCGCCGCGGCGATCGACTCGGCGCACCGCGGGGGTGTGAGCCGGTCTCGATCGCCGACCAGGACGGCGGCCGGCACGTCGCCGAGCGCGGCCAACGTCTCGAGCCGCCGCTGGGCGCCGACCGAGGCCCGGAAGCCGCCGATCGAACGCAGCGAGGCACGGCCGATGCTCTTCATGGTCACTCGCAGCGCCGCGTCCTCGTACTCGTCACCAAAGAGCAGCCAGCGCAGTGCCGGACGCAGTGCCGGCAGCATCGCCCGGTGCGGGTGCCACGCGCCGGAACGGGCCAGGACGCTGGCGCCGATCGTTTCCCCGGCCCGCATCAGCATGGCGAGGTGCGACGGGAGGCCGTACTTGGTGTGCGTGTGGCCCTCAGCCGTGGTGGACACGAACAGCAGGCCGGCGACGCGTCCGGCGAACTCCTCGGAGTGGGTGTGCGCGTACTCCATGATCGTCATTCCGCCCATGGAGTGGCCGGCCAGGACTACCGGTCCGGCCGGGGCGTAGCGGCGCAATACCTCGGCGAGGTCGTCGCCGAGCGTGCTCAACGTCGCCGACCGCAGGCGGGTGGGGCCGGACCGTCCGTGTCCGCGGCTGTCGTACGCGATGACCCGCGGTCGCCGTTCGCCCAGCGCCCTGAGTGCCCTGACCTGGTGGTGCCAGGTGCGCCGGTCCAAGCACCAGCCGTGCAGCAGCACGACCGTCAGCGGCGCGTCCGCCGGCCCGGACGTCTCGACGTGCAGCCGTACGCCGTCGGCGAGGGTTACCTCCGAGCGTTCGGGCATGGGCACCTCCGTGTGTGTGGCACGGCCCCGTTGTACCCAGGGGTAGGTTGTACCCACGGGTAATAAGCATCACTCGTGAACGAACGAAATGCCACAGCAGAAGGCGATCATGGGCTTAACGGTCGTTTACCGTAGCCGGGCGGTCGACGTGATCTGGCTCGCATCGCCTGCTCAACCGCGCCGACTCGGCCAGAATCACGTGTTATGACGGTTCTGCCGCCCGCCTCGTCCTCGCCCTCGCCCGCGCCGCACCCCGGCCCGGCTGTCGGCAATCCGCCAGTGGAGACCGACCCGGTCGCGCTACCGGACGGCCATCGGCCGGTGGAGACCGCGCCGGCCGGGCTGCATCGCATGCGGCCCGCCGATGCCCTCGCCGAGCTGCTTGCCGGCAACCGGCGCTTTGTCAGCGGGCGGCCCGAGCACGGGCACAAGGTGTCCGCGGCCGCGGCGGCGTCCGGGGGCCAGCAGCCGCACGCCGTCGTCCTCGGCTGCATCGACTCGCGGGTGCCGCTCGAGGCTATCTTCGACCAGACATTCGGGTCGATCTGCGTGGTGCGCTCGGGCGGTCACGTGGTCGATCGGGCGGTGCTCGGCTCGGTGGGGTTCGCGGTCTCCAAGTTGAACGTCCCGCTGATCATGGTGCTCGGCCACGCCCGCTGCGGTGCGGTGGAGGCCACCGTGGCAGCACTGCGCGCCGGCGAGCGCCCGGAGGGCGACGTCGGCTATCTGGTCGACGAGATCGCCCCGGCGGCCCTGGCGGTGGGGCTGGATCACGCGGACGCGCCAGCCAGGGCCATGCGCATACACGTCGATCGCACCGTACGCCGGATGCGCGACGTCGCCGGTGTGCCCGACGCCGTCGCAGCCGGGCAGGTCAGCATCGTGGGCGCCGTCTATGACCTGGACTCGGGCTGGGTCAACACGCTTCCGTGATCGACTTTGGGTTGATCATCACCAAATGCAAGAAGCGCCCTTCCGGCCATCGCCGAAGGGCGCTTCCGCGCGATGTCGTCAGCTTTCGAAGACGCCCGCATCCACGAGACGCTTCTCGGTCGCGCCCCAGCCGTCGTTCGGGAACGACTCGTCGAGCGCGTTGATCTCGGCGCGGATCTTGGTGCCGTGGCCGGCGGCGGCGAGCGTACGGATCTCCTCGATGAACGCGTCCGAGTCGGTCCGGAGGTGGTTGGTGCGGCCGTTGGTCAGGTTGCGTACATATGTGAAGCGTCCGTTGGCGAGCGGGATGAGGTACTTGAACTCGCCGAGCACGCTCAGGGCGCCGCCGGCACCGGCCTGGCCGGCGCGGACGGATGCACGAGCGGTCTTGGAGGTGTTGCTCGCCACGGCGGTACTCCTTGGAGAAAGGTCGGGTGTCGGCAGAAAAGCCGCAACAACTCTACACGACGCCCGCACGCCCGTGCCGCTCGAGCAGGTCGGACCGTTGAACGGGGCGTGTCCATACAGCCGATTCTCATCGCCGATATCGCGGTTTCTCTGGCGCACCATCCGTACCATTCGGCATCATGGGACACGATCAACCGCGATCGAGGTCGTAGGGGAAGACGCACCTCGGTCTCCGGGAGGTCACCGTGCCAACGTGTGGCGTCGTATACGTCCACTCGACCCCGCTCGCCGTGTGCCAGCACGTCGAGTGGGCGATCGCGCGCGTCCTGACCGCGCCGGTCAACTTGCACTGGACCGCGCAGCCCGTCGATCCCGGGATGCGACGGTCGGAGTGCACCTGGACCGGGCGGCCGGGTACAGGCGCGGAGCTGGCTGCTGCGCTCCGGCAGTGGCCCATGATCCGTTTCGAAGTCACCGAGGAACCCAGCCAAGGCGTCGATGGCGAGCGGTTCATGCATGTGCCCGGCCGTGGCCTGTTCCACGGCACGATGGGCGCCTCTGGCGACATCCAGCTCGGCGAAGACCGGCTCCGGGCGATCATGGCGTCGTCCCCGGCACCCGAGGCGCTCTCGCACGCGCTCGAGAAGGCGCTCGGTACCGCATGGGACGCCGAACTCGAGCCGTACCGCTACGCCGGCGACGGCGCCCCGCTCACGCTGCTGACGCGCGTCGGCTGAGCCGGTCCTGTCGCTGGCTGGGGGCGCTGATCACGCTGCGACGGGGCGCCGGCCGGCACCTGCGGCCTCACTCGGGGCGGTTTGTTGTTGTCGTACCGAGCTGATCCAATGGCCCGCGTGAAAGTGTTGCGCGCGGCTTTGGCCGTACCGCTGGCTCTGCTTCTGCTGGTGGCGTGCGGCCGGGGCGGATCCGCGAAGCCCGCGTGGGTGGCCGCGTCGGCGCGGCCGCCGGGCCCGGCGCCGTCGCTCGCCGGCGATCCGGCGGCGCGGGCGGCGCAGGTCGCTGCGTCGCTCACCGACGCTGACCTGGCCGGTCAAGTGCTGATGCCGTACGCGTTCGGCAGTTCCGCGACCGACGTCGACAAGGATTCGGCCGTCGGGAACCAGGGCCTCGCCGGTGTGAACACGCCTGCCGAGATGGTGGCGAAGTTCCACCTCGGTGGTCTCATTCTGGACGGCTTCACGCCCGGAGACCCGACCGCTCAGACCAACGCCACCACCAATGTCGACAGTCCCGCGCAGGTCCGTGCGCTGACCGCCGGGCTCCAGGACGCTGCGGCGCGGCTGCCCTCCGGCGTGCCGCTGCTGATCGGCACGGACCAGGAATTCGGCACGGTGACCCGGGTGAAGAGCGGCGTGACCGCGCTGCCGGCCGCGATGGCGTTCGGCGCGGCCGGCAAACCCCGGCTCACCGAGGCCGCGTGGCGAGCGGCCGGCACGGAGCTGGCCGCGATGGGGATCAACGTCGACTTCGCGCCGGTCGCCGACACGCTTGGGCCGGACGGCAGTGCGGTGCTCGGCTCCCGGGCGTACGGCGGTGACGCCAAGACCAACGCCGCCCAGGTCGCGGCCGCCGTGCGGGGTCTCCAGGGCGCGGGCGTGGCGGCCGCGATCAAGCACTTTCCGGGGCACGGGCACACCGCTGGTGACAGCCATGCCGAGCTGCCGGTCGTGGCGCAGAGCCGGTCAGCGTGGGAGCGTCAGGACCTGCCGCCGTTCCAGGCCGGCATCGACGCCGGCGCGGGGATGGTCATGTCCGGCCACCTGGACGTGAAGGCGCTCGACCCGGGCGTGCCGGCCTCGTTCTCGCGCAAAGTCATGACGGACCTGTTGCGGGGGCGGCTCACATTCACCGGCGTGGCGATCACCGACGCGATGAACATGTCACCGGCGATGAAATGGCCGCCCGGCGAGGCGGCCGTCCGGGCGCTGAATGCCGGCAACGACATGCTGCTCATGCCGCCGGACATCGCCAAGGCGCGGGACGGCATCGTGGCGGCGCTGCGGGACGGCAGCCTGCCGCGAGCCCGCCTGGTCGAGGCCGTGACGCGCATCCTGACGCTCAAGTTCACGCGCGCCGGCAAGCCGCAGCCCGCACTGTCCACACTCAACGTGCCCGAGCACCAGCGGGCGGTGCTCGCGGCGGACGCCGCGTCCATCACCGTCCTGCGCGGCAAATGCTCCGGCCCGCTCGTCAGCGGGCCGGTCACGGTCACCGCGTCCGGCGGCCGCGAGACGGCCCGGACCACGCTGGTACGAGCGCTGCAGGCGGCTGGAGTGACGGTTCAGTCCGCCGGCGGCACGGTCGTGCACCTGGTCGGGTACGGCGATCAGACCACCGACCTCAGTCCAGGAGCCGCCGTCACGGTCATGATGGACACGCCGTATCTGCTGGGCGAGGCGCGGTCGCCGACGCTGATCGCCACGTACTCGTCGAGCGCGCTGTCGCTGACGGCGCTGGCCAACGTGCTGGCTGGCAAGGCGAAGGCGCCGGGCCGCTCACCGGTCGCGGTGAACGGCCTACCGCGCAGCGCCTGCTGACCCGCGAGCCCGCGACCCCGACGCCCGAGCCGCGCGGTTTATCGACGACCAGCGGCGACCCGACGGGACCGGCGCGGGGCGAGCCCGCCGCCCCCGCGCCGAGCGGCGCGGTGGGGTGGGGGGCTACAGCGGGATGTTGCCGTGGGCGCCTCGGGCGGCCGGCGCGGCGACCAGTGCCTCGGCCAGCTTGCGACGCGTCTCCTCGGGCTTGATCACGTCGTCGATCACGCCGATCTCGAGCGCCCGGTTGACGCCGCCCGCGACCTGGATCTGCTCGGCGATCAGCGACTCGCGCAGAGCCTCGCGCTGGTCATGCGGGGCCGCGGCCAGCTTCTTGCGGTGCAGGATGTTCACGGCCGCGCTCGCGCCCATGACCGCGACTTCGGCGTTCGGCCACGCGAAGACCGCCGTGGCGCCGAGCGAGCGGGAGTTCATGGCGATGTACGCGCCGCCGTACGCTTTGCGGGTCACCAGCGTCACCCGCGGCACGACAGCCTCGGCGAACGCGTGCAGCAGCTTGGCGCCGCGGCGCACCACACCGTCCCACTCCTGGCCCAGGCCGGGCAGGTAGCCGGGCACGTCTACGAGCACGATGAGCGGCACGCCAAGTGAGTCGCACATGCGCACGAAGCGGGCCGCCTTCTCGGCGCTGGTCGCGTCGAGACAGCCGCCGAGCCGCAGCGGGTTGTTCGCGATGACGCCCACCGTACGACCGGCGAACCGGCCCAGCGTGGTGACGATGTTCGGCGCCCATTTGGCGTGCAGCTCCACGCCGGGCTCGTCGAGCAGCGTCTTGACGAGGGGCCGCACGTCGTACGCCCGGTTGGCCTCGGCCGGCAGCTGCGCGCCGAGGTCGTGGCCCTCGGCGCCGTCGGCCACGTCCACCGGACTGAGCCGGCCCTGGTGGCCGAGCAGCGTGGTGAGCTTGCGGGCCTCGAGCAGCGCCGACTCGTCGTCCTGAGTCGTGATGTGCACGACGCCGGAACGGCGGCCGTGCGGCTCGGCGCCGCCGAGCCGTTCCATGTCGACCTGCTCCCCGGTGACGCTGCGGACCACCTCGGGCCCGGTCACGAAGATCCGGCCGGCCTTGCTCATGATGACGATGTCGGTCAGCGCCGGGCCGTACGCTGCGCCGCCGGCCGCCGGGCCGAGCACGACCGAGATCTGCGGTACGCGACCGGAGGCGCGGACCATGGCCGCGAACACCTGCCCGACGCCGTCCAGCGCGACGACGCCCTCGGCCAGCCGGGCACCGCCGCAGTGCCAGAGCCCGATCACGGGCACCCGTTCACGGACGGCCGCGTCGATCGCGTCGACGACATGCTGGCAGCCCTCGATGCCCATCGCGCCGCCCATCCGGGTGGCGTCGGTGGCGAACGCGATGGCCGGCGTGCCGTCCACCTCGCCGCGGGCGTACAGGACCCCCGAGTCGTCCTTGGGCACCAGCAGGCGCAGGGTGCCGCGGTCGAAGAGGGCGCGCAGGCGCACCTCCGGATCGCGGTGGTCGATCGTCGGTGAGTCGGTGTCCGAAGAGGTCGTGGTCACGGCGTTCTCCAAGGTGGGGTGAGGGGTCACGCGCGGGTGAAGATCAGTGCCACGTTGTGGCCACCGAAGCCGAACGAGTTGTTCAGCGCCGCCGGGATGTCCAGCGGCCGGGCCTTGTGGGCGGCCACCTCGATGGACAGGTCGTCGTCGGGGTCGTCGAGGTTGATCGTTGGTGGGACGACGCCGTCGCGGATCGCCAGGATCGTGGCGATCGACTCCAGCGCGCCGGCCGCGCCGAGCAGATGCCCGGACATCGACTTGGTGGACGTGAGTACAGGGTGGTCTCCGATGGCCGTCTTCACGCCGTAGATCTCCGCCATGTCGCCCACCGGGGTCGACGTGGCGTGCGCGTTGACATGCATGATGTCCGATCCGGTCAACCCGGCGTCCCGCAGCGCGAGGCGCATCGCCCGGATGCCGCCGAGGCCCTCCGGGTGCGGCTGGACGATGTCGAAGCCGTCCGAGGTGATACCGGAGCCGGCCAGGCGGGCGTACACGGTCGCGCCGCGCGCGGCGGCGTGGTCGGCGCGTTCCAGCACGAGCGCGCCCGCGCCCTCGCCGAGCACGAACCCGTCGCGGCCCTTGTCCCACGGCCGGGACGCCTTCTCCGGCTCGTCGTTGCGCGTCGACATGGCGCGCATCGCGGCGAACCCGGCGATGGGCAGCGGGTGGATGACGGCTTCGGTACCGCCGGCCATGACCACGTCGGCCCGACCGGAGCGGATGATGTCCAGGCCGAGCGACAGTGCCTCGGCGCCGGTGGCGCAGGCGCTGGCCATCGAGTGCACCCCGGCCTGCGCGCCGAGCTGCAGGCCGACCCACGCGGCCGGGCCGTTCGGCATGAGCATCGGTACGGTGTGCGGGCTGACCCGGCGCGGCCCGGAAGCCTCCAGGATGTCGTCCTGTTCGAGCAGCGTGATCGCGCCGCCGATACCGCTGCCGAAACTGACCGCAAGGCGCTCGGTCTCCAGACCAGAGTCGGCGAGGCCGGCGTCGGCCCACGCCTGCTGGGCGGCGATCAGTGCGATCGCCTCGGAGCGGTCCAGCCGGCGCAGCCTCACCCGCTCGATCACCTGGGACGGTTCGACGGCGAGCTGTGCGGCGATGCGTACGGGCAGATCCGCGGCCCACTCCTGGGTGAGCGCACTCACCCCGGAGCGGCCGGCGAGCATAGCGTCCCAGGTAGACGCGACGTCCCCGCCCAGCGGGGTCGTCGCGCCCAGCCCGGTGACGACGACGTCTGTGGTGCTCATGTCAGTGATTCGCCTCGATGTAGGAGACGGCGTCGCCGACGGTCTTGAGGTTCTGTACCTCGTTGTCGGGGATCTTGACGCCGAACTTTTCCTCAGCAGCCACCACGACCTCGACCATGGAGAGCGAGTCGACGTCCAGGTCGTCGGTGAAGGACTTTTCCTCGGCGACGTCGTCCGGGTTCACACCGGCGACCTCCTCGAGGATCTCGGCCAGGCCGGAAGTGATCTCAGCGCGAGTTGCCATTGTCGGTGATTCCTCTCGATGGTGGGGATTGCTCGCGGACAGACCCGCTGCTCAGGGGCAGCGGATGACCTGACCGGCGTAGGTGAGGCCGCCGCCGAAGCCGAAGAGCAGGACCGGGGCGCCCGAGGGCACCTCGCGGCGCTCGACGAGCTTCGACAAGGCCAGCGGCACGCTCGCCGCGGATGTGTTGCCGGACTCGATCAGGTCCTTGGCGACCACGACGTCGTCGCGGAGGTCGAGCCGCTTCACGATGCCGTCGATGATCCGGGTGTTGGCCTGGTGCGGCACGAACGCGGCCAGGTCCTGCGGCCGTACGCCCGCCCTCTCGCAGGCCTCGAGCGCAAACGGCGCGAGAGCGGTCGTCGCCCAGCGGAAGACGATCTGTCCTTCCTGCTGGATGTAGGGCTGCCAGCCCTCGATGCGCAACACGTCGCCCTTGTCCGGCGCCGAGCCCCAGAGCACCGGACCGACGCCGGGCTGCTCGCCGTCCGGAACCGCGGTGACCACCGCGGCACCGGCGCCGTCGCCGAAGAGTACGGCTGTGGTGCGGTCGGTCCAGTCGGTGACGTCCGAGAGCTTCTCCGCGCCGATCACGATGGCGTTGCGGGCGGCGCCGGCGCGGATGGCGTGGTCGGCGGTGCCGAGCGCGTAGGAGAAGCCCGAGCACGCCGTGTTCAGGTCGTACGCGGCCGGCGCGGTGATACCCAACCGCGCCGCTACCCGGGTTGACACGTTCGGGCACCGGTCGATGGAGGAGCAGGTGGCGACCGTGACGAGGTCGATGTCGGCCGCGGTGAGTCCGGAGTTGGCGAGCGCCTTCTCCGCCGCGAACGTGGCCATGTCGGCCACCGTCTCGGCCTCGGCGATGCGGCGCTCGGCTATGCCGACGCGGTCGCGGATCCACGCGTCGTTGGTGTCGACGATGTTGGCGAGATCGTCGTTGGTGACGATGCGGGAGGGCTGGTAGTGGCCCATCGCCACGATGCGGGAACCCGCGGTCATACTGCTGCTCCTTCGGTCGCGGCCGGGCCGCTTCTCATTGGTGACCGCCGATGCGGGCCACCGGTTGGCCGGGGGCCACCGGGTCGTCGTAGTGGGCGAGCCACTCGGTCAGGAGGCCGGCCGCGTGCGCCGGTACCTCGATGGCGCCCTGGCGGGTCACGATGTGGCCGATGACCTGGCCGGCGGTGACCGAATCGCCCTCCTCGAGATCCTCCGCCGGGTGGAACATGCCCGCGCTCGCGGCGACGACCACGCGGAACAGCGGGGTCGGCTCGTGGCTCGGCGCCATGCCATGCCGCGCGATGAGGTCGCGGGCGGCGGGCAGGTCGTCGGGGGTGTTCAGCGTGACGATCTCAGGGGCGCCTTCGCCCTTGAGCTCGCGCTTGATCAGGCCGGCGAGCGTGCCGGCCGGCGGTAGTTCGATGACGCCGGTGATGCCCAGATCGTGCAGCGTCTTCATGCACAAGTCCCAGCGGACCGGTGCCGTGACCTGGCGGACGAGGCGCTGCAGCATCTCGCGGCCGTGCATGACGGCCGAGCCGTCCAGGTTGGACACCATGATGCGGGTCGGGTCGGCGACCGTGACGCCGCCCGCCACGGCGGCGAGCGCGTGCTCGGCCGGCGCCATGTACGGGGTGTGGAACGCGCCGGCCACCTGCAACGCAATGATCCGGGCCTTGGCCGGGGGCTCCTCGGCGAGCTTCGCCAGCGCGTCGCGTGCGCCCGCGGCGACGATCTGGCCGGCGCCGTTGCGGTTGCCCGGGTACAGGCCGAGCTTGTCGATCACGGCCAGGACCTCGTCCGGGTCGCCGCCGAGCACGGCGCTCATGCCGGTCGGTTCGAGCGCGCAGGCGGCGGCCATCTCCCGGCCGCGTACGCCGGCGAGCGTGATGGCCGCCTCGGGCGGCAGTACGCCCGCGAGCGCGGCCGCGCCGAGTTCACCGACGCTGTGCCCGGCGACCAGGCCGACGTCGTACAGGGGAAGGTGTTCGGCGGCCAGCAGCGCGGCCCCGACGAGCAGCGGCTGGGTCCGCGCCGTGTCTTTGATCTCCTCGGCGTCGGCCTTCGTGCCGAGGTGGATGAGGTCGACGCCGGCGAGCGCGGACCACCACCGGAGGCGGGCTTCGGAGCCGGCGAGATCGAGCCATGGGGACAGGAAACCCGGCTTCTGAGAGCCCTGGCCGGGCGAGAGGACGGCGAGCACGTCTTTGACTCTCCCGGATCAACGGTCGTCGCGTGGTTGCTGCACAGTACGAAACCCTACGACCAACGTTGTAGAGTTCCCACAAATTGGGGTTGGCTTTGCACCCTTACGGGCTGATTCGTGGCAACCTCAAATCCCTAACGATCTCTCAATCGTCGATCCGGAAAGCCGTGATTTAGGTCGCAGGGTCGAGGCGGCCGATGGTCAGCGCCATCCGAAGGGCGAACGCGTCCCGCGCGTCGAGCGGGGACAACCCCGTCACCTCGGCTACCCGCTTGAGCCGGTACCGGACGGTGTTGGGGTGCACGTACAGCTCGCGGGCGGCGCTCTCCAGCACGCCCCCCGCCGTGAAGAACGCGTCGAGCGTCTCGAGCAGACCGCCGCCGGCGCGGACCACCGCCCCGTACGCGTCGTGCCGCAGGGCCCGCCGCGCTTCCGTGTCGCCGGCGAGGGCCCGCTCGGGTAGGAGATCGTCGGCGCTCACCGGCGTGGGCGCGCCCGGCCACGCCGGCGCCGCGCGGAAGCCGGCCAGCGCGGACCGCGCCGACTCGGTCGCCTGATCCAGCGACGGTACAGCCGGGCCGACGACGATCGGTCCGGCCCCGAACGCCGCCGCGAGCTGCCCGGCCGTCGCGAGCGGGTCGGTCGCGCCGCCCATGACGACGACGAGCCGGTCGCCGTGTACGCCGCCGATGACCTCGACGCGGGCCCGCCGGGCGGCGCGGTAGACGGTGTGTAGCACCGCGGTGATGTCGCCGCCGGGGGAGCGGCCCACCACCACCGCGACCGGTGGATCGTCGGCCCAGCCCAGCGCCGCGCCTCGGCTGGCGAGCACGTCGGAGGAGTCGCCGCGCAGCAACGCGTCCACCAGCAACGCCTGCAGGCGGGCGTCCCAGGCGCCGCGGGATTCGGCCGCGCGGGCGTAGACGCGCGCCGCCGAGAACGCGATCTCCCGGGAGAACCGGAGGATGGCCTTCGCGAGCGCATCCTCCTCTCCCGCCGCGGCCAGCGTGCTGACCTGCGATTCGGCGACATCGATCGTCACCTTGATCAGCGCGACGGTCTGGGTCAGCGAGATCGAGCGGGCGAGTGCCCGCGGCGCCGCCGCGAACACCTCGTCGGAGATCTCCTGCGGGCTGCCCTCCTCGGTCCCGCCCGAGCGCACCCATTCGACCAGCGACCGGACGCCGGCCTGCGCCACGAGCATGACCCAGGACCGCTGGTCGGCCGGTAGTTCGCGAAACCACGGCAGCGTCTCGTCCATCCGCGCGACGCTCGCGGTGGCCAGCGCGCCGGCGCTCCGCTCGATCCGGCGCAGCGTGGCGGCCAGCGGCGGCTTACGCGCCGTACCCTCGGACTTTGCC
>DASYTU010000099.1:0-3673 GCA_036001925.1 Actinoplanes sp. | reverse complement strand
CTCGCGCTGCGCTGACAATGAGCTCGCTTGTGCGGCCCTGGAGGGCGACGTCTTCCCTCCGCTTCGCTCCGGTCCAGACGCCGCCGGGCCAACTCGCTCGCTCATCCGTGCACTCCCACCCGTACGTTGGTGAAACGGGCTGGCGCCGCGGGATGGCCGGTATGCCCGATCTGACCGGGTTGGCCCTTGCCGCAGTTCGGCGTGCCCCAGGACACCATCTCGCCGGACAGCATGTCCATCGACTGCCAGAACGCCGGCCCGATGCCGGTGTAGGTCGGGTTGCGCAGCATCCGGCCGCGTCTGCCGTTCTTGATCTCGTATCCGATCTCGCAGCCGAACTGGAAGTTCAGCCGCCGGTCGTCGATCGACCAGGACCGGTTGATGTCCATGAACACGCCCTCGTCGGTCGCCGCGATGATCTCGTCGAGAGTGTGCGGGCCGGGCTCGAGGCCGACGTTCGTCATCCGGACCATGGGCAGCCGAGCCCATCCGTCCGCGCGCACGCTGCCCGCGTAGTCCAGCCCCGCCATCGCTGCGGAGTCGCGGCCGGCGAGCACGCCCACCCAGATCCCGTTGCGGACGGCGTCCCGCTTCGCGGCCGGCGTGCCCTCGTCGTCGTAGCCGAAGCTGCCCAGCGCGCCGGAGATGGTCGGATCGATGGTGACGTTCATGAGGTCGGAGCCGTACCGCAGCGTTCCAAGCCGGTCCAGATCCAACCAGGACGTGCCCGCGTACGCGGCCTCCCAGCCCAGGATGCGATCGAGCTCGATGGCGTGCCCGACCGATTCGTGGATCTGCAACGCGAGCTGCTCACCGCCCAGGATCAGCGTCGTCTCGCCGTACGGGCAGAGCGGGGCGGCGAGCAGCGCCCGAGCCTCGTCGGCCATCCGCGGCGCATGCTCGACCAGCGCCAATTCGTCGACGAGTTCCCAGCCGCGGGTGCCGTACTGTCCGCGGTGCGAGGGCCAGGACCGGCGCTGGATCTCACCGTCGCCGTACGCGCTCGCCGTGATCCCGGCGCCGCACTCGCGGATGTGCTGGTCGATGCGGTGCCCTTCGCTCGACACGAACCACTTGCGGGTGTCCCAGATCTGGTAGATGCCCTCGGCGAGGTCGGCGCCGCCGTCACGGGCGGCCGCGGTGGCGCGTACCAGAAGATCGCCCTTCGTCGACAGCGCCACCCCGAGCGGGTCCACTTCGCACGGGCTGGCCCAGCTGCCCTCGCTGACGCCGGCCGGCACCAGGTCCATGGCCGGTCCCGGCACCAGCGCACTCGCGGCGGCGATCTGGGCGGCGCGCCGCCCGGCCGCGGTGGCCGCGGCGCCGGACAGATCGGGTACGGCGTAGAAGCCCCAACTGGAGCCCACCAGCGCCCGGACGCCGATGCCGGCGCTCTCGTCGGAGCTGAGATCCTCGACGTCCCCGTCGCGCGCCGTCATCGACTCCGTCCGGCGCAGCATGACCCGCACGTCGGCATACCGCGCGCCGGCGTCGAGAGCGGCCTGCACCGCCGAGCGCGCCTCGTCGAAGTGATCCATGCACCGACCCTATGCGGCCCCTACGACGGTTTCGCGCGACGGCCGCCGTTCACCGAGGCGGAAGGAGCGCCTCCGGCACGATGGTGACGTCGACCGGATCGGTCAGATGCAGCACCTGGCCAGGCGCGGTGACGGAGTGTTCGCGATACTGCTGGCCGGCGAGCTCGTAGAGGTGCAGGGCACCGGTCTCCTGCTCGACCAGCAGATACCACGGGATGCCGGCGGCCGCGTAGTAGTGCATCTTGAGCACCTTGTCCGCGGATGCGTTGGACGGTGAGACGATCTCGCAAATGAGCCGAACGGACTCTGCCTCCACGACGAGCTCATCGAAGTCGATGGGCTCGGTGACGGCGATGTCTGGGATCGGTATCCGGCCCGGCTTGAGCCGAATGTTCACCGCCTCCATCACATAGAGCCCGGCGGGTCCGGCTCCAGCATCGAGCGCGTTGGCAAGCCGGCGCGAGATGACCTGGTGACGAGGGGTTGGGGCGGGCGTCACGTACAAGCTCCCGTCGAACAGCTCGATGCGCTCCGGGGTCTCGCCGAGGGCGAGGAACTCCTCCTCGGTCAGCGGCCGCCCACGGCCGAAGATCGCGGACGTCATGGGCACCTCCCGGTCATCGATGGATCTCCACAGTGTCCCATAGCTGGGGGCACCGGCGGTCACGAGAGCTCGGCGCGGATGAAGTCGAACTCCTGCCGCAGGGTGAGGCCGGCGCCGGCGACCAGCAGGGAGTCCGGCACCGGTTCACCGCGGAGGCTGTGGTGGGCGTACACGTCGGGGGAG
The DNA here is from genome assembly GCA_036001925.1 of Actinoplanes sp. GTDB lineage: Bacteria > Actinomycetota > Actinomycetes > Mycobacteriales > Micromonosporaceae > Actinoplanes. The sequence continues at coordinate 1,348 of DASYTU010000099.1, read as the reverse complement.
TCCTCGAGCCGGCCCAGGTATCGCTCCGCGAACACCGGCGGCAGGTCGGCCCAGTCCAGCACGGGGTCCCGGGCCACCGCGCAGCGGAACAGCTCGGGGCGGCGTACCACGGCCAGGGCGGCGAGCCAGCCCCCGAGACCCGACCCGCGTACGGCGACGCGACTCAGGTCCAGGTCGGGGTGCTTGCCGACCAGGGCGTACAGGGCGTCCGCGACATCCGTCAACGCCACGTCGGCGAGCCGCCGGTGCACCACTTTCTCGAAGCTGGGCGCGACTCCCGGCGTACCCCTGCCATCCACGCTGACCACGGCGAACCCGGCGTCCGCCCACCACTGCCGCTCCTGCCATCCGGCCGGGTCCAGCGTGACCTGCTGGCGTCCCGGACCGTCGCCGAGCGTGACGAGCACCGGAAGCGGGCTGCCCGAGACGTGCCGTTCGGGGTAGAGCACGGCAGCCGGCAGCCGCCGATCGGTGATCCGCTCCAGCACCGGCCGCGGACGGTAGGGCAGCGGCGCGGCGAACGACGCCAGATCGCAGATCCGGGTGTCGCCACGCCAGATCGTGGTGTCGATGACGACGACGTTCCCGCCGACCGCGCCGCGGTGCCAGCCGGGCGTCGTGGTCAGCGAGACGGCCTGCGTGGCGCCCCCGCCCAGCGACGTCCGGATCCGGAACACGTCCTGAGCGGCCGGGTCGCCGGCGGTGCCCTCGACGATCAGGTCGGGTCCGGCCGCCGGCGCACCGACCCGGGGGAGCACGCCCACGACCCGGCGCACGTACAGGTCGGGTGGGGTGAGCAGGCTGCCGTCGGCGAACAGGCAGCGCGCGTCGAAGCCGTCGTGCGCCAGTTCACCGCCGACGAGGACGCGCCCGTCGGGCAGGTGCCGCGGCGTCCCGGCCACCGGCTCGACCCAACGGGCGTCGGCCAGTTCCGCGTGCACCTGGGTCTCTCCGGTACGGGGATCGACGGACAGCACCAGACCGTGCTGCTGCATCCGGCGCAGCACGGTGATGAGCGGACCTCCGCCCTCGCTCCACCGCGCGTCGACCAGGTACGGGTAGGTCTCCCGGTCCCAGTGCACGTCGACCCAGCCCCCGTCCAGGTCGAGCAGGTGCAGGGTGACCTCGGCGTTGGCCGCGCCCGCGTGGGGGTAGGCCACGGTGCGGGGGGCGGCCTCCGGGGTGGCCGGGTCGTGCAGCGTCCAGCGGGGTACCCGGGCCTCGTCCACCCGGGCGGCCAGCAACGACTGCCCGTCCGGCGCCCACCAGTACCCCCGGTACCGGCCGAACTCCTCGGCCCCGATGAAGTCCGCCAACCCCCAGCTGATTCCGGCCTCGCCGGCGATCA
>DASYTU010000098.1:0-14430 GCA_036001925.1 Actinoplanes sp. | reverse complement strand
GCGATGTCGGTGTTGAGCCTGTCGTACTGCGACGAAAGGTCGATGGCCTGCTGGGCGGCCGTCCCCTGCTCGGTCTGCGCCGCGGTGAGCGCGGCCTGCGCGATCGCGAGCTGGCGCGCCGCCGACTCCTCGGTCGCCGTGCTTCCACGCTGCATCTGGGCGAGCTGATCGAGGTCCTGCAGGCCGGAGCCGAGCGCGCCGGGCGGCAGCGCCGCCGCGTCGCGGAGCGAGTTGCCCGCGGCCGTGGCCGCCTCCTGCTGTGCGGAGGCTAGAGCGGCCCGCGCTCCCGCGAGCTTCGCGTCCGCGACCGCTTGCTGCTGCTTCGCCAGGTCGCGATCCTGGCCCAGCCTGATCAGGCGGTCACCGAGAGCGGCGATCTCCGCGCGCTGCTTCTCGATCTTGGCCAGCGCCGGCGACGTGGGGATGCCCGGCGTAGCGGACGGCGTCGTGGACGGCGCGGCCGCCGGCGTGGTCTGGCCCGGCATCACCAGGCTGCCGAGGGGAATCGGCCGCGAACCCACGTCGGGCACGGCCGGGATCGGGGCGCCGGGCGCTCCCGGTGCTGCCGCGGCGGGCAGCGGATTGAAGAGCGTCGCGATGGTCGCGGCAGCCGCCGCCGAGAACGCCATCGGCTGCCACCAGGGGCGTGGCCGATGCAGTCCTCTACGTGCGTACTGCCTGTGGTTCGCCATTCGCTTCCCGTCCGCGCCGGTCGCCCTACCCGCCGCTAACCGTTCCCACGTAAAGGTCATACCCCAAGTCGCCTACCGGTGTCGATTGATCAGAGATGAAAGGACTCTGTGAATCGGAAACCCGTCCGAAGGTGCCGCACCAAGGTGCACCCGCGACCCGGTCGGAGGTGCGACGTACGCTCGACGGCGGGTACGACGAACGGAGGGGGCCACATGGATGCCGGACTGAAGCGTGAGCTCGAGGCCAAGATCTACGCGGGCGAGCGGCTGACGCGCGAGGACGGCATCGCCCTGTACGAGAGCGACGACCTGGCGTGGCTCGGCCGGCTGGCCCATCACAAGCGCACCGAGATGAATGGCGACCGGGTGATGTTCAACGTCAACCGGCACCTCAACCTCACCAACGTCTGCTCCGCGAGCTGCGGCTACTGCTCGTTCCAGCGCAAGCCGGGCGAAAAGGACGCGTATACCATGCGCGTCGACGAAGCGGTCCGTAAGGCCAAGGAGATGGAGGACGAGCAACTCACCGAGCTGCACATCGTCAACGGCCTGCACCCGACGCTGCCCTGGCGCTACTACCCCAAGGTGCTGCGCGAGCTCAAGGCGGCGCTGCCCAACGTCAAGCTCAAGTGCTTCACGGCGACCGAGGTGCAGTGGTTCGAGAAGATCAGCGGTCTGCCCGCCGACGAGATCCTCGACGAGCTGATGGACGCGGGCCTCGAGTCGCTCACCGGCGGCGGTGCGGAAATCTTCGACTGGGAGGTCCGGCAGCAGATCGTCGACCACGATTGCCACTGGGAGGACTGGTCGCGGATCCACCGGCTTGCGCACAGCAAGGGCATGAAAACCCCGTCGACCATGCTGTACGGCCACATCGAGGAGCCGCGGCACCGGGTCGACCACGTGCTTCGCCTGCGCGAACTGCAGGACGAGACGGGCGGGTTCGTGGTGTTCATCCCGCTGCGCTACCAGCACGACTTCGTCGACTCTGCCGACGGAAAGATCCGCAACCGGATCCAGGCCCAGACCACGATGGCGGCCCCGGCCGAGTCGCTGAAGACGTTCGCGGTTTCTCGCCTGCTCTTCGACAACGTGCCGCACCTGAAGTGTTTCTGGGTCATGCACGGTCTGTCGGTGGCCCAGCTCTCGCTGAATTTCGGCGTCGACGACCTGGACGGCTCGGTGGTCGAATACAAGATCACCCACGACGCCGACGCGTACGGCACGCCGAGCACCATGCACCGCGAGGACCTGCTGCATCTCATCTGGGACGCCGGCTTCCAGCCCGTCGAGCGCAACACCAAGTACGAGGTGGTCCGCGAGTACGACAAGGCGCAGTCGCTGGCCGAGCGCCGCAGTGAGCCGCAGCAGGTCTGGGCGTAGGCGGAAGGGGTGCTCGGCGTACCCTCAAGGGGTTATGACCGAGACCAAGAGTGAGCGCCGCCCGCACCGTGATGCGGACGGACGCCTGGCGACCATCGGCGATCTGCTCGGCGTCGCCTTGGCCGGCCTGGTCTGCGGCATCGTGATCCTGCTCGCGTTCGACGGCGTCATGTCCCTGTCCGGGTTGTCCACGTTCGGCCATAGCAGCGGCTGGCTGGCGCTGATCCTGCCGGTCTGGCTGTTCACCGAGGAGTTCCGCGCGGCGGGCTACGGCGCGAGCCGGGTGATCGTGGCCATTCTGGGCGCGGGCTTCGGCGTCGCGGTCGGGATGACGCTCGCCGGCTTCGCGTCGGCCGCGTTCCCCGCGCTGGTCAGCGGTGCGGTCGGCGCCGCAGGTCTCACGGTCGTGTATTGCCTCGTCTGGTTCTACGGCCTGCGGTGGCTCAGCCACCGTGCCGGCTGAGGGAGTACGCCATGAGTCCCGCCGTCAAGTACACGCTCGGCCGCGTCGGCATCTTTCTCGTGGTCCTGGCCATCCTGCTGCCGACACCGCTGAACTTCCTGGTCAAGGCTATGATCGCGTTGATCGCGTCGGCCGCGTTCTCGTACTTCCTGCTGGCCAAGTGGCGCAACGAGATGGCCGAGCGGCTCGCCGCCGCGCAGGAACGCCGCCAGGCGGAGAGGAACCGGCTGCGGGCGGCGCTGGCCGGCGACGAGGCCGCCGCGGCGGCCGGTGACCGTGCCGCGTCGACGGACGATGCCGTCGCCACTGCCGGTGGCCGTACCGCGCGGCCGGGCGACGACGCGGCCGGTGACCGTGCCGGCGAGCCGGCGCAGGAGGACAAGAAGTAGGGACATCTCCCCGGAATACGGGGCGCATTGGCATGGTCGCATCCATTGCCAATTGTCGATGTCTGGTGGTGGGGTGGCAGAACCCGAGCCCCTACCCACCGGAGGTCGTTCATGAGACGACGCGCCACCGTCCTGGTCGCCGCCGCCGCTGCAATCGGCCTGGTGCTGACCGCCGATCCGGCACCGTCCGCGACCGCGGGGCCGCGCGCCGAGTCGTCCGCACGGTACGAGGTCTACGACGCGCGTACGCGCGCCCAGCGCAACCTCATCGCGGGCACGGGCGCCGCGATCGAGGGCGTCGAGCACTCCGTCGTCACGGTCACCGCCACGCAGAGCGAGGTCAAGGCCCTGCGCGCACTTGGCTTCCCGGTCAAGCCGGTGCCGGTCGACGCGCCCAGCGAGGAAGTGTCCACGCTGGACTTCCCGTCCCGCGACTCGGCGTATCACAACTACGCCGAGATGATCGCCGAGGTGAACGCCATCGTGGCGAAGTACCCCTCCATCGCGAGCAAGCGGGTGCTCGGCAAGACCTACGAGAACCGCGACATCGTCGCCATCAAGATCTCCGACAACGTCGCGACCGACGAGAACGAGCCCGAGGTCCTCTACGACGCCAACCACCACGCGCGCGAGCACATCACCGTGGAGATGGCGGTCTACCTGCTGCACCTGTTCGCCGACAACTACGCGAGCGACTCCCGGATCAAGAACATCGTGAACAGCCGGGAGATCTGGATCGTCCCGTCGGTCAACCCGGACGGCTCCGAGTACGACATCGCGACCGGCAGCTACCGCTCGTGGCGCAAGAACCGCCAACCCAACGCCGGCTCGCGGTACGTCGGCACCGACCTGAACCGCAACTACGGGTACAAGTGGGGCTGCTGCGGCGGCTCGTCGGGCAACCCGGCGTCGGAGACCTACCGCGGCCCGTCGGCGTTCTCCGCCCCGGAGACCAAGGTCATCCGGGACTTCGTGAGCAGCCGGGTGGTCGGCGGCGTCCAGCAGATCAAGGCCGCGATGGACTTCCACTCGTACTCCGAGCTGGTGCTCTGGCCCTTCGGGTACACGAACGCGGCGACCCCCACCGGCATGAGTGCCGACCAGAACAACACGTTCGCGGCGCTGGGCCGGCAGATGGCGGCGACCAATAACTACACCCCCGAGCAGTCCAGCGACCTCTACATCACCGACGGTGACCTGCTCGACTGGCTCTGGGGCACGCACCAGATCTTCGCGTACACCTTCGAGATGTACCCCCGGAGCTCGGCGAGCGGCGGCTTCTACCCGCCGGGCAGCGTGATTCCACGCGAAACGGCGCGCAACAAGGAGGCGGCGCTGCTGCTGGCGGAGGCGGCCGACTGCCCGTACAAGGTGATCGGTAAGCAGTCCACGTACTGCTGAGGTTGCGGATCCTGGCTACCTGTCGTAGCTTTATGGCTATGACAGGTAGTTTCCGTGCCTAGGGCCGGACTCACGCGCGACGCGGTCGTCGAGGTCGCGCTCGCGCTCATCGATGAGAAGGGCCTCGACGCGCTCAGCCTCGCCGCCGTTGCCGACCGGGCCGGCGTCGCCGCGCCCTCGCTGTACAAGCACGTCGGCAGCCTCGCCGACCTGCGCGAACTGATGGCCCTGCGGGTTATGCGCGAGATCACCGGCATCTTCGCGGCCGCAGTGATGGGGCGCAGCCGCGACGACGCGGTCGAGGCGCTCATGCGCGAGTTCCGCGCCTACGTCCTGGCCAATCCTGGACGGTACGCGCTCATCCCCCTCGATCCGCTGCGCTACGAGACGCTGGCCGCGGCCGGTCGCGACTTGCTCGGCGTCTTCGTGGCGGTCATGCGCGGCTACGGGCTGGACGACGCCGCGACGACGCATGCGATCCGGCGCCTGCGGGCGACCGTGCACGGCTTCGCCGAACTCGAGGCGGGCGGCGGCTTCGGCATGCCGGAGGACATCGACACCACATACGACCAGCTCATCGCGATGTTTCTGAGGAGCCTAGAATGACGTCCCGGATCAAGCTCGGCGCGGGCGCACTCGCGTTCGCCGGCGTGATGTTCCTGCTCTATCCGGCCGTGCGGCCGTGGCACGACGAGTCGACGGTGGCCGGCGCCCGCGAGTCGATGTCGTCCGGCGCGTGGGTCGCCTCGCACTTCTTCGCGATGCTCGGCTTCATCGCCGTACCGCTGGGATTGTTGGCCCTGCGCGCCGCCGTGTGCTCGCGGCTGTCCTTCCTGGCGCTCGTCACGGCGTGGGTCGGCGCGGGCCTGACGCTGCCGTATTACGGCGCCGAGGATTTCGGCCTACATGCGATCGCCCGGTCGCAGACACCGGACCTGCTCGATGTCGTCGATCAGGTGCGCTACAACCCGGTCGCGATCACGATGTTCGGCCTTGGCCTGATCCTGCTGGCTGTCGCCGGGATCCTCACCGCGGTCGCGGTGTGGCGTTCGGGTGTGCTGCCGCGCGCGTCCGGCGTCCTCTTCGCGGTCGGGTTCGCGCTGTTCCTCCCGCAGTTCTACCTCCCGGCGGCGGCCCGGATCGGCCACGGCGTGATCGTCGCGGCGGGCTGCTTCTGGTTGGCCTTCGCACTGTGGAGAGTTGAGCTTCGCACCGTGGAGACCGCCGCTGTCGGGGCGTGAGATAGCGTTCGGGGTGACCGCGTCGCAGCGAAGCCGGTGAGAATCCGGCGCTGTCCCGCAACTGTGATGACCCGGGCCATCCCGGGTCGAGCCAGGTCGCCTGGGCGCCGGTCGCGAACAAGCGCTCTCGGGGAGGGGCGCCTCGCGGACGGGACGCCCCACCGCCTCCTGTCGGCGAAGCACCACAGCCTCGGCCGACAGGAGGAATCGATGAAACGTGTCCTGACCACCGTGATCGCGGCGGCCGCACTGCTGCTGGCCGGCTGTGCCAACGACGATGCCGGGGCCGGCCGGCCGGTGCCGTCGGCGAGCGACCGCGCCTCGTACCCGGTGACGGTCGGCAGTGTGACCATGGAGAAACGGCCCGAGCGGATCATCTCGCTCTCGCCCTCGGCCACTGAAATGCTCTTTGCCATCGACGCGGGCCCGCAAGTCGTGGCCGTGGACGACCAGTCCACGTTCCCGGCGAACGCACCGAGGACCGATCTGTCCGGGTTCAAGCCGAACGCCGAGGCGATCGCCGCCAAGAATCCCGATCTGGTGGTGCTCTCCAACGACCTCAACAAGATCGTGGATCAGCTCACCAAGCTCAAGATCCCGGTGTTCCAGGCGCCGGCCGCGAACGGGCTGGACGACACCTACAACGAGATCGGCCAGCTGGGCACGCTGACCGGCCACCAGACCGAGGCCAGCGCGCTGACCGATCGGATGCGCGCCGACATCGACAAGATCGTCAAGAGCGTGCCACCGCGGGCGACGCCGCTGACCTACTACTACGAGCTCGACCCGACGTTCTACTCCGTGACGTCGAAGACGTTCATCGGGTCGATCTTCTCGATGTTCGGCATGGCCAACGTGGCGGACGCCGCCGATCCGAACGGCGCCAAGGGCGGCTACCCACAGCTGTCCCAGGAGGTCCTGCTCAAGGGCGACCCCGACATGATCTTCCTGGCGGACAGCAAGTGCTGCCAGCAGTCGGCCGCGTCGGTCAAAGCCCGCAAGGGCTGGTCCGGCATCACCGCTGTCAAGACCGGGCAGATCGTCGCGCTCGACGACGACGTCGCGTCACGCTGGGGTCCCCGGGTCGTCGACCTGGTCCAGTCCGTCGCGGACGCGGTGGTCAAGGTCCCAGCGTGAGCATCCGCCTCGACGAGGCGCTTCCCGCGAAGGCGAAGCCCGCGGGCCTGCGGCCCGCGTGGTTCGCCGGTGGCATCCTCGCGGTGGTGGTCGCGGTCGTGGCCGGCCTCGCGCTGGGGCCGGTCAGTCTGCCGCCGGGAAGCGTCGCGGCCGAGCTTCTCAACCTCCTTCCGGGGGTACGGATCCACAGCGGGCTCAATGATCGCGAGGTGGCCATCGTCACCCAGCTGCGCCTGCCGCGCGTGGTGCTCGGGCTGCTCGTCGGCGCGATGCTGGCCATGGCGGGCGCCGCCTATCAGGGCGTCTTCCGCAACCCGCTGGCCGACCCGCACCTGCTCGGGGTGGCCGCCGGAGCCGGCCTCGGCGTGACCGCGGTGATCGCGACGCGTACGGCGACCGGCGACGCCACCTCGAACCTCCCGATCGGCGTGCCGCTTGCCGCGTTCATCGGCGCGGTCGGCGCCGTGGCCCTCACCTGGATACTCGGCGCCACCGGCGGCCGGAGCCGGACACCAGCGACGCTGATCCTCGCCGGGGTCGCGGTGTCGGCGTTCCTCGCCGCGGCGCAGACCTATCTCATGCAGCGGCACGTGGACTCGCTACGCGAGGTGTACTCGTGGCTGCTCGGCCGGTTGGCCACGGCCGGCTGGCACGACGTGCTGCTGATGCTGCCCTACGCCGCGGTGACCGGCGCGATCGTGCTGTCCCAACGCCGGGAGCTCGACGTACTGACCGTCGGCGACGAGGAGGCGACCAGTCTCGGGCTGCACCCACAGCGCAGCCGCTACCTGCTGCTCATCGCCGCGTCGCTGGGGACGGCGGCGGCCGTCTCGGTGTCGGGGCTGATCGGGTTCGTCGGCATCATCGTGCCGCACACGTTGCGGTTGCTGGCCGGCGCGAGCTACCGATCGATCCTGCCGCTGTCGCTGCTGTTCGGCGGCGCGTTCCTGGCCCTGACGGATCTGGTGGCTCGCACCGCCGCGGGTCCGGCCGAGATCCCGATCGGCGTGGTCACGGCGTTCCTCGGCGCGCCGTTCTTCGTCCTGGTGCTGCGCACGAACAAGACGGTGTCGCCGTGATCGCGCCGGAGACTCGGGTAGCCGTCGGGGTGCGAGGGCTGAGCGTCCGGCTCGGCGGCAACCTGATCCTCGACCGGGTGGACCTCGATGTGATCGAGGGCGAATGGGTCACGATCATCGGCCCGAACGGGGCCGGCAAGTCGACCGCTCTGCGTGCCGTCGGCGGCCTGCTGCGGTTCGAAGGCCGCATCGATCTGAACGGCACGCCGGTCGACCGGGTGCCCCGCCGCGAACGAGCCAAGACGGTGGCCACCGTGGCCCAGAATCCGGTGGTGCCGCCGGGCATGCACGTCCTCGACTATGTCCTGCTCGGGCGTACGCCCTACATCCGGCCCCTGGGCCGCGAATCCCGGTCCGACCTGGCTGCCGTCGACGACGTGTTGAACGAACTCGATCTGGAGAGACTCGCCGGCCGCCGGCTCGACACGCTGTCCGGTGGCGAACGACAACGCGTCTTCCTGGCCCGGGCCCTCGCGCAGGGCGCGCGGATCACGTTGCTCGACGAACCGACCAGCGCGCTGGACATCGGCCACCAGCAGGAGGTACTGGAACTGGTCGACCGGCTGCGGGCCGAACGCGGCCTGACCGTGCTCGCCACCATGCATGACCTGTCGGCCGCCGGCGAGTACGCGGACCGGCTGGTCCTGCTGGCCGGCGGCCGGGTGGTGGCGGCCGGAACGCCCCGCGAGGTGCTCACCGAGGACCTGCTCGCGATGCACTACCGGGTCAAGGTCCGCGTCATCGAGGGCGAACAGGGCCCGCTGGTGGTCCCGGTCCGGGGTTAAGGTCCTAGCGCAGGTCGCTCGCGAGCACCGCGAACGTCCCGCCTTCGGGGTCCTCCAGCACCGCGTACCGCCCGATGGCGACGGTCGTCGGGGGGTGCACGATGCGGCCACCGAGCGCGTACGCGTACTCCGCAGTCGCGTCGCAGTCCTCGACCGCGAAGTAGACCATCCAATGCGGAGGAAGGTCGTCGGGCCAGTCGTCGCCGACCATCGGCTGTATCCCGGCGATCGTCTCGCCGTTGTGCTCCCAGACGAGGTACGGGACACCGCTGACCGCACTGCTGCGCGCCGTCCAGCCGAACACCGCACCGTAGAACGCGACCGAGCCGTCCACGTCCCGGGTGGTGAGCTCGTTCCAGGTCAGCGCCCCCGGCACGTCGAAGACCTCGGCGCCGGGCATCGAGCCGGGCTGCCACACGCTGAAGGGCGCGCCCGCCTGATCCAGGAACGCGGCCATCCGGCCCTGGTCCCCCACGTCGAACGGCGCCACCAGAACCTTGCCGCCCGCCGCGTCCACCCGGGCGGCGACGGCGTCCGAGTCGTCCGTCCCGATGTACGTGCTCCAGGCGGTCGGCTGGCCCTCCCCGAACAGCGGACCCGCCCCGGCCGCCGGTCGCCCATCGAGGGCAAAGATCGTGTAGCCGCCGTACTCGTCGCCCGAGACGTGCGCGGTCCAGCCGAACAGGGTCGTATAGAAGCGCTGCGCGTCGTCGAGGTCGGCCGTGCCCAGGTCCACCCAGTTAGGGACACCAGGAAGGGGTGCGGTCATGTCCGCATAGTCGCATCGCTTTACCACTGACCGGGCGGTATTGACAAGTTTCTAGCTGAATCGCCGACCCTCGTCACGTCGATAGGACCATTCGGCCACCCCAGCCAGCACGACCGTCCAGCCCAAACCCTTCACGGTACGGTCGTGACATGCCGCTCGCCGCGACGTTTGCTCAGCTCGCTGGCACGGCTGGCTACCGCCGCGACGATCCGTTGGTGATTGCGGCCGCTTCCCACGGTCGCCGCCCGGCGCGCTTGGCTCGGGGCTGCGTGCCGCTCGGCGAGTCGTCGGGGGCCGATCGAGAGGCTCCGGCGGATTCGTGCCTGCCCGACCGCCGGCGCATGACGGCCGGCACGCTGGTCTACGTCGCGTCGCTGGCCAAGCAGGTCACGGCGGCGTGCGCCGCGCTGCTCGTTCTCGACGGAGTTCTCGACGTCGACCGCCCGCTGGCGGAGTTCGTCCCGGCCCTGCCGTCCTGGTCGACGGCGGTCCGGATCCGCCACCTCATCCACCACACGGGCGGTCTGCCCCGGGACGGCACCCAGCTCGCGCCGGACCGCACCACCGAGGGCGTGCTGGGCGCCGGTATTGCCCTCGAGGCATCGCCCGGTACGCGGTTCAGCTACTCCAATGTCGGCTATGTCTGCTTGGCATCGGCCATCGAGGGAGCCGCGGGAGAGCCCATCGCCGGATTCGCGCGGCGCCGGATCTTCGAGCCGCTCGGCATGGCCGACACGGTGTTCTGGGACGGGCCGGCGCCCAGGCCGCCCGGGGCGGCGCCGCTTGATCCGGTCCATCCGGCGCCGTTGTCGCTGGGCGACGGCGGCGTGTGGAGCACCGGTGAGGATCTGCTGCGCTGGTGCGCCGGCCTCGACGACGACCGGCTCGGCGTTACCCGGATGGTCCAGACACCGGGCCGTCTCGATGACGGGACCGAGCTCGGCTACGCGTGGGGTACGGGCGTCCGCCGGCAACGAGAGCTGACCGTCTACTGGCATAGCGGCGGGTACGCGGATTTGCGGACGATGCTGCTGCGCGTACCCGAAAGGGGTCTTGATCTTGTGATCCTGGCACCGGGCGACCGGAGCGAGCGGCGGACGGCCTTGGCCGATGCGCTCCTCGACAACCTGCTCACCTAGGCTCCGACCGTGCCCGAGCTGGTCCTGCGCGCCGCTGAGCCGCATGAGCTGGACGCCGTCCTCGCGTTCTGGCGGGTCGCGGCCGAGAATGCCCACCGGCCGGCCGACACCCGCGCGGCCCTGGCGACGCTGCATCTGCGCGATCCGGACGCGCTGATCCTCGCGATCGATGGCGACGAGATAGTCGGCACGGTCATCGCGGGTTGGGACGGCTGGCGCTGCCACCTGTACCGGCTGGCGGTCGCGCCGAGCCGGCGTCGCGCCGGCATCGGACGTGCGCTGATCACCGCGGCCGAGGAGCGCTTTCGCGTCCTCGGGGGCGCTCGTGCCCAGGCCATGGTCCTCGACGACAACCGGCAGGCCCATCGCCTCTGGTCGGCGAGCGGCTACCACCCGCAGGAGGAGTGGTCCCGCTGGATCAAGCCACTGCTGTGACGAGCGGGCGTGGGAGCGGCTTCGCGTGCAGGACGGAAAGGCGGGAGACGGCGCGGGTCAGGACCACATACAGGCGGTTCAGCCCGCGCGGCTCGGCCGCCACGATGTCCGCGGGCTCGACCACGATGACATGGTCGTACTCCAGGCCCTTGGCGACCGTGGCGGGCACCACCGTGACCCGCGCCTCGGCGCCGGCGTCGTCGGGAGTCGCGGCCTCGATGCGAGCGGCCGCGAGGTGCGCCCGCAGCCGCGCCACCGCGGCGTCGGCCGCGATGACCGCGACCGAACCCTCGTGCTCGAGCGCCGCGGTCACCTCGACCAGCGTCGCGGCATCGACCTCGGACGGTGAATCGACCGGCACGATCGCGAGGTCGCCGTCGTGGCGCAGGGAGACCGCCTCGGGCACGTTCACCGAGAGCGCCGGCAGCAGGCGGTTGGCCAACGTCAAGACCTTTTCCGGTACGCGGAACCCGACCGTCAGCGGCACCACCGCGGCGCCCGGCTTGCCCAGCCAGCCGAGTGTGTCGCGCCAGTCCACCGTGGCCCACGGCGCGGTGCCCTGGGCGAGGTCGCCGAGCAACGTGATAGAGCCGTGCTCGCTGCGCCGCGAGATCGCCCGAGCCTGCATGGGGGACAGATCCTGTGCCTCGTCGACGACGATGTGCCCGAAGCTCGGTTCGCGCTCGAGCAGCCCGGCCGCCTCGTCGAGCAGGATCAGGTCGGCGGCGCTGAACTTGGCGGACTTCGGCGTCTTCGGCGGCTTGACCCAACGCAGCGCGTCCTGCTCCTCGTCGGTCAGGATGCCGGCCGCGACCGACGGGTCGGTCAGCAGATCGACCACGAGCGACTCGGGCGTCACCGCGGGCCAGACCGCGTCGAGGAACGTGGTGACCGGCGCAACCTTGCTCATCCGGCGCAACCAGCCCTCGCTCGGCGAGTTGCCGGTGCGGTATTCCGACTGCCGTTGCAGCAGGCCGACCACCCGGGCCCGCACCCGCTCCCGGCCCACCGCATAGGGCAGGCCCTCGCGCCGGGCCTCGTCCACGATCCGGCGCAGCGGCTCGGGATCGATCCGCCACCGGTACGAGCCGTCGGACACCATGATCGGCTCGGTCGGCTTGCCCAGCCGGCTCCACAGCGCCCTGGCCAGCACCTGGGCCATCCGGGCGTCGTGCTTGAGCAGGGTCGCCGCCTCGCTGTCCGTGGTCCGTACCGGAGCCCGGGCGATGAGCTCGTCGATCGTCGACTGCTGTACGTCCACCTCGCCGAGCGCCGGCAGCACGGCGGAGATGTAGGACAGGAACGCGGTGTTCGGCCCGACGATCAGCACGCCGGAGCGGCGCAGGCGCTCGCGGTGCAGGTAGAGCAGGTACGCGGCGCGGTGCAGGCCGACCGCGGTCTTGCCGGTGCCCGGCGCGCCCTGGACGCAGATCGAGTCCTCAAGCTCGGCGCGGACCAGCTCGTCCTGCTCGGGCTGGATGGTCGCGACGATGTCGCGCATCGGGCCGACCCGGGGGCGCTCGATCTCGGCCGTCAGGATGCGGCTCTTCGTGCCGAGTTCCTCACCCCGGTCGAGATGCTCGTCCTCGAAGCTGGTCAGCTCGCCCTTGACGAACCCGAACCGGCGGCGGGTCGACACGCCCTGCGGGTCGCGGACGCTGGCCCGATAGAACGAGCGGGACAGCGGCGCACGCCAGTCCAGGACCATCGGGTCGCCGGCGTCGTCGGTGACGTGACGGCGCCCGATGTGATAGTCGACGTCCTCGATGTCCAGGCGCCCGAAGAAGAGCGGCGTGTTCGGGTCGTCGGCCAGTTCCGCGACGCGGCGGGAGAGCGTACGGCCGAGGACCTCGGCGCCGTACGGGTCGCCGGCCACCTCGGAGCCGGCGTCGAAGAGCGCCTCCGCCCGGCCGCGCATCCGGCGCAGGGCGGCCCGGGACTCGGCGAGGTGGCTGCGTTCGGCGGCTAGTTCGCGGTCCAGATCGAGCTCGGGCAGGTCGGGTTGGGCAGGCAGCGTCATCCGATGTACCTCTCGGCGGCCGGTGTGGGTTCGGCTGACCTGGGCCGCCCGGCGCTCCGTCTCGTCCGCGGCCTCCGTCTCGTCCGCGGCCTCCCGGGGAGGTGTGGCCGCCTCCCGGGGAGGTGTCGCGGCCTTCCGAAGAGGTCGCGTGTCGAGGTGCGGTGCCGGCTGTGCCCGCTGGTAAGCGCGCGACGCTCCGCGCGCGAGCGTTCGATGTTACGCGTGGTGGCGGTGACGATGCCAAGCGATTAACAAGGGATCATGCCTGGCATGACGCAGAGCAGGATGACGATCACCGACCCCAGGTCATGGGCTCGCCAAGTACTGCTGTGGCCCGGACGCGAAGAACCACAGGTCCGAGTACGTGGCGCGTTACCACGGCTCGACGGAGTCGCAGTCCGCGAAAGCGACGGTTGGTGCCTCGTCACCGGTCAATGGTGACGGCGGCGCGCGCCGGTGCCAGGGGCAGCGTGACCGTGACGACCAGTCCGCCATCGCCGCTCCGGTTGCGCCGATTGAGAGCGCTTCGGGCGCAGGAGCAGCGGCATCATTCGTTGTCGGGTGTGGTGATTCGGAACGTGGGATGGTCGGCGGGATCGGGAAACTGGCCGAAGCTAGCGGCGACGGTCGGCATCTTCCCGTAGCGGCGTTGATAGGCCAGCAGCAGCGGCGGACGCTGCTGTGGCGGGACCTCGACGGCGACGAACTCTTCGAGCCGTCCGTGGTGGACGAGTCGACCGTGATGGGCGGCCTCCAGGTTGCGTGCCCATTCGGTGTGGCCGCCTGGCGCCACCAGATAACGTTCGCCATGGTGTTCGAGAACGACGATGGGGGTGCTGCGCCACTGTCCGCTAGTTCGGCCCGGGACAGACAGCCGGGCAATGCTGCGGTTCATCACGGGGGCGAGGCGGTTGCCGATCGTGCGCATCCACCAGGGCGGCTTGAGATAGTTGAGATGTGGCATGATCTCGGTCCCTCCTCGGGTCAAACCGCGATGTGCTTACTGCCGCAGGCTCGGGCGCAAGTCTGGTCACGCGTTATTGGACAACCCGCCGCCCGTCGATGTCGTCGCCCACCGGGAGACCGCGCCACTACCGCCGGGGAAGCAGAGCGCTATGCCCAGCTACGTCGACGGTCGTACTGGCGTGAACTGCGATAGACCCGCACATGCACAACCACCGCAAGTCGTGCGCCCAACGAGGGAGAGGTTGGGCAGCCTCGGTTGAGATGAGCGAGAAGTGCGGTGGCGGCTGTGCCCGGTGGGAGCCGTGCGGCGGCCCGGCGCGAGCGTTCGATGTTGCGCGCGCTGGCGGTGACGATGCCAAGCGATTAACGCGAGATCATGTCTTGCATGACGCAGAGCAGGGTGACGATCACCGACCCCCGGGTCATGCGGGCGATGGCGCATCCCGCCCGCATCGAGATCATGGAACACCTGGCCAGCACCGGTGCCGTGGTCACCGCGACCGAGATGGCCGCCATGGTCGGGCTGTCGCC
>DASYTU010000097.1:0-7076 GCA_036001925.1 Actinoplanes sp. | reverse complement strand
GCCTTGTCCACCCCGACGCCGTGTTCTCCGGTGATCGAACCGCCGTGCGAGATGCACAGGTCGAGGATCGCCCCGGACACGTGTTCCGCGGCGGCGTACGCACCCGGGATAGCGTCGTCGTAGAGCACCAGGGGGTGCAGGTTCCCGTCCCCGGCATGGAAGACGTTGGCCACCTGGATGCCCGCGGCGGCAGCCAGTTCGGAGATCTCCCGAAGCACATCGGGCAACGCGGTACGCGGGATCACTCCATCTTGGACTATGTAGTTAGGACTGATCCGGCCGACCGCGGCGAACGCCGACTTGCGACCGCGCCAGATCTCGGCCCGCTCGGCGGCGTCCGCCGCGACCCGTACCACGAAAGCGCCCGACTCCCGGCACAGTCGTACCACCTCATCGACCTCGGCGGTGACCTCGGCGGCCGGGCCGTCGCACTCGACGACCAGCACCGCGCCCGCGCCTGGCGGGTACCGGCAGTTCACCGCCTTCTCCGCGGCCCGGATCGCGAGCGCGTCCATGATTTCCGCGGCCGCCGGCACCAGGCCGGCCGCGATGATCGCGCTGGTCGCCGCGCCCGCGTCGGCCACCGTGCGGAACGCGGCCAGCAACGTGGTGACCGCCTCCGGTGAACGCAACAGCCGGACCGCCACCTTGGTCGCGATGCCGAGCGTGCCCTCCGAGCCCACCACGACACCGACCAGATCGTACCCGGGCGCCTCGGCCGCCGCCCCGGCACCGATCCAGACCAGCTCGCCGTCCGGCGTACACAGCTCCAACCCGGTCACGTGGTGCACCGTGAAGCCGTACTTCACACAGTGTGCGCCACCCGAGTTCTCCGCGACGTTCCCGCCGATCGAGCACACCAACTGGCTGGACGGATCCGGGGCGTAGAAGTACCCGTCGCCGGCCACCGCCTGGCTGATCGCGAGGTTCACCACACCGGGCTCCACGATGGCCCGCCCGTTGGGCAGATCGATCTCCAGAATGCGGCGCATCCGGCTGGTCACGATCAGCACGCCGTCGGCCACCGGCAGCGCCCCGCCGGACAACCCGGTACCCGATCCGCGGGCGACGAACGGCACGCCGTACTCCCGGCAGATCCTGACCGTGGCACGGACCTGGTCGCCATCTGCGGCCAGCACCACGACGGCCGGGGTGACCCGGTAATGGGTCAGGCCGTCGCATTCGTAGGTCCGGCGGGCGGCCTCATCGGTGATCACCGAGTCCGCGCCCAGGGCATCGCGGAGCCGTTCGACCAGCGCAGCGAGCCTCGCCATGGGTGCACGGTAACGTACCGGACATGACGAGCCAGCCGCCACCCGACGCGAAGCAGGTGCCCGCCGAGCGGGTGCACCACGGGGACAAAGTCATCGACGAGTACGCATGGCTGCGGGATCGGGACGACCCGGACACGCTGGCGTATCTGCGCGCGGAGAACGAATACACCGAGGCGACCACCGCGCACCTCGCAGAGTTGCGCGAGGAGCTGTTCGAGGAAGTCAAGAAGCGCACCCAGGAGACCGACCTGTCGGTACCCGTGCGCAAGGGCGGTTTCTGGTACTACACCCGCACCGTCGAAGGCCAGCAGTACGGAATCCACTGCCGCCGCGCGATGCGCCCCGGTGAGGTCGACCCGCCCTCGACCGTCGACGGCCGCCCGCTGGACGGCGAAGAGGTGCTGATCGACGGCAACGAGCTCGCGCAGGGCCACGAGTTCTTCGCGCTCGGCACGTACGACGTGACCCCCGACGGGCGGCGGATGGCGTATTCGGTGGACTTCGCCGGCGACGAGCGGTTCACCATGCACGTGAAGGACCTCGTCACCGGGGAACTGTTCACCGATGAGATCCCGAACGTGTTCTACGGATCGGCGTGGTCCGCCGACGGGTCCACATTGTTTTATCTGACCGTCGATGACGCCTGGCGGCCGTACCGGGTGTGGCGCCACGAAATCGGCACACCGGTCGGTGCCGACCAGGTGGTCCACGAGGAGAGCGACGAGCGGTTCTGGGTCGGCGTCGAGCTGTGCCGCTCGCAACGGTTCATCGTCATCGACATCCACAGCAAGCTCACCTCCGAGGTGTGGCTGATCCCGGCGGAGGCGCCGCTGACCCCGCCGCGGGTCGTCGCACCGCGCCGGCAGGGTGTGGAGTACGCCGTCGAGCATCACCGGACTCGACTGTTGATTCTGCACAACGACGGCGCCGAGGACTTCGCGCTGGCGTACACGCCGGTGGACGATCCGGGCGACTGGCTCCCGCTGATCGAACACTCGCCCGGCACCCGGCTGGAGTCCGTCGACGCGTTCACCGGACACGTCGTCGTGTCGCAGCGCCGCGATGGGCTGACCGGACTTCGGGTGATCCCGGTCGGTACCGGCGATGCCCCGTACGACATCACCTTCCCGGAGCCGATCTACACGGTTGGCCTGGATTCGAACCCGGAGTACGACACCGCGGTGATCCGGATGACGTACACCTCCCTGGTCACCCCGGAATCCGTATACGACTACAATCTGACCAGCCGGGACATGGTGCTGCGCAAGCAGAAGCCGGTGCTCGGCGGGTTCGACCCGCAGCGGTACGAACAGTTCCGCGAGTGGGCCATGGCCGGCGACGGCACCCGTGTTCCCATCTCGCTCGTCTGCCTGAAGGACACCCCGCGGGACGGCTCCGCCCGGTGTGTCCTCTATGGATACGGCTCGTACGAGTCCTCAATGGACCCGTGGTTCTCGATCCCACGATTGTCCCTTGTGGACCGCGGAGTGATCTTCGCGCTCGCACACATCCGCGGTGGCGGCGAGCTCGGGCGGCGGTGGTACGAAGACGGCAAGCTGCTGGCGAAGAAGAACACGTTCACCGACTTCGTGGCGTGCGCCCAGGCGCTGGTCAAGAGCTCGTGGACGAGCGCCGACCGGCTGGTCGCCCGGGGCGGCTCGGCGGGCGGCCTGCTCATGGGCGCGGTCGCGAACCTGGCGCCGGAGGCATTCGCGGGCATCGTCGCGCAGGTGCCGTTCGTGGACCCGCTCACGTCCATCCTGGACCCGTCACTGCCGCTGACCGTCACCGAGTGGGAGGAGTGGGGCAACCCGCTCGAGTCCGCCGAGGTGTACGCGTACATGAAGTCCTACAGCCCGTACGAGAACGTCACCAAGACGCGCTATCCGGCGATCCTGGCCGTGACCAGCCTCAACGACACTCGGGTGCTCTACCACGAGCCGGCCAAGTGGATCGCCCGGCTGCGGTCGGTGGCGCCGGACGGCTCGTACCTGTTGAAGACGGAGATGGGCGCGGGACACGGCGGGCCGAGCGGCCGCTACGACTCCTGGAAGGAAGAGGCGTTCGTGACGGCATGGATCCTGGACACCGCGGTGCCGCTTAGTCGTTGATCGCTCGCGCCGCCGGGGAGATGCCGCACCAAGCGGAGGGAGCGCAGCGACCGCAGCGACTGCGGCATCTCCCTGGGTCTAAGGCGCGAGCCAGCCGAGCGAAGCGAGGCCAGCCAGCTCAGCTTAACTCCGCCGGAGCGCTACCACCGCTATGTCGTCGGCCTGCTCGCCCGCGCCCGCCAGGTGCACCAGCAGCCGCTGGCAGAACGCGTCCAGGCTCGGCTCTACCTCGGTCGCGCACGCCGCCAACGCGGACAGACCTACGTCGATGTCGGCGTCACGTCGTTCGATCAGGCCGTCGGTGTAGAGGACCAGTGTGCCGCCGGGCGGCAGGGTCAACTCCAGATCCTCGCCGCGCGGCGCGTTGATGCCGAGCAGCGGGCCCTTCGGCGCCAGGAAGCGGACCTCGCCGTCCACCTGCAGCAAGGGCGGTAGGTGCCCGGCGCTTGCCATCCGGACCCGGCCGGTCTCCGGCTCGAGCGTGAACAGGCACAGCGTTGCCGAGTCGGTCGGTAGCACGGTACGCATGAAGCGGTTGACCAGCTCCAAGACCGCGCCGGGCGCATGTCCCTCCACCGCGTAGGCGCGCACCGCGTGGCGCAACTCGGCCATCAACGTGGCCGCGTGCAGCGAGTGCCCCGCGACGTCGCCGATCGCCACCAGCAGCTTCCCGTCGAGCATGGTGAGCTCGTAGAAGTCGCCGCCCACCTCGGTTTGCGCGCCGGCCGGCTCGTACCGCACGGCCAGCTCCAGCCCCGGGACGTCGGGCAGCCGCGACTGCAACAGGCTGCGCTGCAGCGTGACCGCGATCCGATGCTCCTCGTCGTACGAGCGCTGCGCCTCCACCGCCGCGGCGACGGCCTGGGCAAGCTGGCGCAGCACCGGGAAGCCGGGTGTCTGCGAGCTGCTCGGCACGGCGACGTACACCGGCGACCGATCGATGCGCAGTCGCGCGGCCGCGACCGCCACGGAGTCGCCCTCGGGCCAGTCGACGACGTTCCAGTCCGCCGGCTGGTCCGTGCGGACCAGCGAACCGACCGCGATGTTTCGTTCGTCGAGCGTCCAGGGCCGCACCACCGGATCATTGTCGACGGATAGGGCGAGAGCAGCGAGACTCTCGCCCTCCGACGTCTCGGCGAGCACCACCGCCGGACCGCCGAAGATGCCATGGGCCCCGGCGGCCGCGGCCTGCAGCAGCCCGGCCAGCGTCGACGCCGAGTTGATCGCGAGCGTCGTCTCGGCCAGCTTCACCATGCGCGCGGCCAGCGACTCGGCACGCTGCCGCGCCCGGTAGTAACGCAGCACGGCTTGCGCCGTGGCGATCAGCTCGTCCGGCTCGATCGGCTCCACCAGATACGCGTCCGCGCCCCGGTTGAGTCCTTGGGTGCGGTCGACCACGTCCACGGCGTGCGCGGACACGTGGATGACCGGCAGCACGCCGTACTGGGGATCGCTCTTGATCCGCTGGCAGACCTCGAAGCCGCTCATGTCCGGCAGCTTCACGTCGAGCACGACCAGGTCGATGTCGCCGCCGGCGAGCTTCGCCAGCGCCTCGCCGCCGGTCTCCGCCTCGAGCACCGTGAAACCGGCCCGGGACAGCCAGCTCACCAGGAGATACCGCTTGGTGGCGCTGTCGTCGACCACCAGGATCGTGGCCCGGTTCACGACGGTCCCGCCGGCAGGCTGACCGTGAAGGTGCTCCCCTCACCGGGTTGGCTGGCCACCCGCAGCGCTCCACCGAGGATGCTGACGAGCCGGCGCGCGTACGGCAGACCCAGGCCGGTGCCCTCGCCGCTCAACGCGTGGCTGCCGGGCACCTGGTAGAACTCCTCGAAAATCCGTTCGTGCAGCTCCGGCGGGATGCCGGTGCCGGTGTCGTCGACCGTGAACTCGACGTCGTCACCCACCCGCCGCGCGGTCAGCACGATGTGACCCGCGGCGGTGAACTTGATCGCGTTAGTGAGCAGATTGCGTAGCACCTGAGCCAGCAGCACCTCGTCGGTGCGCAACGGCGGCAGCGAGGGCTCGTCGACGATGAAGTCCACTTCGGGCCGGGTCGCGAGCGGCCGCAGCGTGCCGCGGAGCTGACCGAACATCGCCTTGATGTCTACGTCGGACCAGTTCGGCTCGATCCGGCCGGCCTCCGCCTTCGCGAGGTCGAGCAGGTCGTTGACCAGCGCGAGCAGGTCGGTGGCGGAGTCGCGAATCAGCTCGACCTGGCGGCGCTGCTCCTGGGTGAGGGGCTCGGACGACTCGTCGGTCAGGAGGCGACCCAGCCCGATGATGGCGGTGACCGGCGCGCGCAGCTCGTGGCTGACGTTGGCGAGAAACCGGGTCTTCGCCTCGCTGGCGGCCCGTAGCTGCACCGACTTCTCGTCCAGCTCGGCGTAGAGCGCGACGACGCCGCGGTTCGTCTCCTCCAGTTCCTCGGAAAGCTGGTGGTAGAGCGCCATCACGCCGCGGTTGGTCTCCTCCAGCTCGGCGTTGAGCCGGGCCAGATCGTCGCGTTGGGCCCGGACTTCGTCGAGTGCCGCGATCAGCTGCTCGTTCTGCACCGCCAGCTCGTCCAGTGCGGTGCCGGGGACGTGAGCGGCCAATCCGGCGCGGATCTCTTCCATCCGGTCGGACGTCAGGAGCGGCGCGCCCGGCGGCAAGCGTCGAGACATCCGTACGACCGTACCGGTTCCGCCATCGCCAACCTCCATCGTGTCAACCAAGCGGCCAACCTGAACGAGCCGTGGAGCGAGCCGGTTGTCATCCCCCGGAACCGGATTCTCCATCTCTACCCAGAGCGTGGGTACCTGCATTCCCGTTGCGACAAACGCCACGTCGGCACCGCGACCGGTGGCGAGCATGAGCCGGCCCACTTCGCTGATCGCGGTGGCCACCCGGGTCTGGTCCTGGGTCTCGAGGCCCAGCACGCGCGCGACCTCGCGACCCAACTGACGGACCAGGAAGATGTCCTGCTCGTCGCGAATCCGAACCCGGAGAAGAGGCTCGTTCACGGTAGTAACCGGGCCACCAACACCCCGGCATCATCGCGGCGAATGCCGGCGTCGCGCAGCACGGTCGCGGCGATGACCTGCGGCGAGTGCACGAGCAGCCCGGGATAGTCGGCCGGGTTCCAGCGATCCACGACACCGTCGGTGTGCATCAGCACCAGGGCTCCCGGCTGGAGAGGGTACTCGTACTCCCGGATCTGCCGTTTCTGATGACCCGCGATGCCGGGCAGCGAGACCATGCCGCGGCGGCCGCCGTCGGGCATGAGGACCGTGCCGGCGATGTTGCCGAGCCCGGCATAGCGGACGCGAGCCGCGTCGCGGTCCAGCTCAGCGACGGCGAGCGCGACGCCGCGGGTGTGCCCGAGGGTACGGTGCAACGCCTCCACGACCGCAGCCGGCGGTGCGGCTGCGACCTCGGCGAACCCGCGTACCGCTTCCTGGGTCGCCGCCGCCGCGAGCCGGCCGTGCCCGAGTCCGTCGCAGACCAGGACCTGGTGCCGGCCGCCGGCCTCGCGTACGGCGAACCCGTCGCCTGGTCGGAGATCAGTTCCTCGCGCGTCCGCACGTAGGTGTCGACCGTGAACAGCGCGGCGCGATCGACGAAGGAAGAGAACTCGATGTAATCACGCAGCGTCGTGGCATCGCACCCGTCCAGGATCTTCAGCAGCGCTGCCTTCAGCGCGAAGACG
>DASYTU010000096.1:0-14523 GCA_036001925.1 Actinoplanes sp. | reverse complement strand
CTTGGTGCGGCATCTCGCCGGCGGCGCTCGCGGGCTTCCTCCGCTTGGTGCGGCATCTCGCCGGCGGCGCTCGCGGGCTCCCTCCGCCTTGCGCGGCATCTCACCGGTGGCGCTCACACCTCGGGATTGCCCGGTGGACCGGCCGGCTGCCCGACGTAAGGTGTGGGGACAACTGAATACCTCATCCAGAGGGGCTGAGGGAACGGCCCGATGACGCCCCGGCAACCACCGCGCTTGACTCGATGACGAGGCCAGCGCGCGGCAGGTGCTAATTCCGTCCCGGCGTCGCGGCGAGCGCGCGCCCGGGAAAGATGAGAGGAAGGCCTCGATGACGTCTACCGTCAGCGCACCCGCTGCCATCACCACCAGCCCCGCCCGGGGACTGGCCTGCCGTGCCTGCGGCGCGGAGTATCCGCTCGCGGCCCAGCACGCCTGTTTCGAGTGTTTCGGCCCGCTCGAGGTGGCCTATGACCAGGCCGCTCTCGCGCGGGTGACCCGTGAGCAGATCGAGGCGGGACCGCAGAACATCTGGCGGTACGCCGGGCTCCTTCCCGCCGGCCAGGATCCGGCCGAGCGGGTGACGCTGAACCCCGGGCTGACGCCGCTGATCAGCGCGCCGGCGCTAGCCGCGGCCGTCGGGCTGCGGGCGCCGCTGTGGGTGAAGGACGATTCCGCCAACCCGACGCACTCGTTCAAGGACCGGGTCGTCTCCGTGGCGCTGACCGCGGCGCGCGGGCTGGGCTTCACGCGCTTCGCCTGCGCGTCCACCGGCAACCTGGCCAATTCCGTGTCCGCGCACGCTGCGCGCGCGGGCGTTCCGTCCGTGGTGTTCATCCCGGGCGATCTGGAACAGGGCAAGGTCGTGACGACCGCCGTCTACGGCGGCCAGCTGGTCGCGATCGACGGGTCCTACGACGATGTGAACCGGCTCTGCGGCGAGCTCGTGGAGACCGACGAGTTCGAGGACACCGCGTTCGTCAACGTCAACGTGCGGCCGTTCTACGCCGAAGGCTCCAAGACCCTCGGGTACGAGGTCGCGGAGCAGCTCGGCTGGCGCATCCCGGCGCAGGTGGTGATCCCGATGGCCAGCGGCGAGCTGCTCACCAAGATCGACAAGGCGTTCAGTGAGCTGGTCGAGATCGGTCTCGTGGCGGCGCCGGAGGGCGGCTGGAAGGTCTTCGGCGCCCAGTCGGCGGGATGCAACCCGATCGCCACGGCGCTGCAGAACGGCACCGACCGGATCGTCCCGGTGAAGCCGACCGGCATCGCGAAGTCGCTGAACATCGGCGACCCGGCCGCGGGCGCGTACGCGATCGAGGCCGTCCAGCGCACCGGCGGGTGGATGGACTACGCCGACGACGACGAGATCCGCGACGGCATCCGGCTGCTCGCCGAGACCACCGGCGTGTTCGCCGAGACGGCCGGCGGCGTGACGGTCGCGGTGCTGGGCAAGCTGGTGGAGAGCGGCCGCCTCGACCCCGACGCGGAAACCGTCGTGTTCAACACCGGCGAGGGTCTCAAAACGTTGGACGCGGTCGCGCCGGTGGTCGGCCCGACGCACCGGATCAAGCCGTCGCTGCGCGGCGCGCGGGACGCTGGCCTGCTCGGATAACCCTCTGTAGTGGGGGATCCGCCAGGCGGTGAGAAATCCTTTCGGCCAGGACTTGCGAACCGATCTCGCCGTCGGCAGGATGCTCTACGCGGGAGGACGCGACGCCGTACGAGGCCCCACCTTCGAGCTTGGCGACAATCTCCGAGGGGCCCAACGACCCAGTGCCGGAGGCGCTGTGCGCGCGTCCTCCCGACCAACTTTCCGGGACTTCTACCGATCCCGCCGTGACTGCCTGTGCTGGCGCTCTCCGGACTGGCGGATGGCATTGACGACTTTGGCGGCCCACGGGCGCAGCGGTTTCTCCTGGTAGCCACCGTCCACAAGACCAGCGCGAATCTCGAATGCGTTCCGGGTGCCGTACGAGCCGGTCAATGCGTACGAGTAACCGCACGCGATCCAGTAGGCGGGCCAGAACAGTGGGCCGAGCACCGCGTACTGACCCGCGTGCCGGCTCTCGTGGGCCAGCAATGCGGACCGCTCCTGGTCCAGCAGCCAGTCCGCGGTGTTCCGGGTCAGGATCACCGAACCGACCGTGAAGCAGGTCGCGGGCGGCACTTTCCGCTGGTAGCCCTCGGCGATCAGCACGCCATCACGGCCGCGCCGCACCTTGGCGCCGGCCGCCTTCGCGAGCAGCAGGCCCACCCCGGTGGTGCCGTTGATCGCGGTGAGCACGGTCCGGGCGAGGTGCCAGCGCCGCGGCGACATCAGGCTTTCCGGCGCATCTGCAGCTCGGTCAGCGCCGGGATCACCGGATGCGGTACGCGGATCCCGGTGTCGACGAAGCCGAGCCGCTCGTACGCGCGTACCGCCCGGTCGTTGCCGACGACCACCTCGAGCATCAGCTCGGGCCGGCCGACCGTGCGCGACCACTCCGCGACCGCCTCGACCAGGTCGTCCAGGACCCCGCTGCCGCGCCGGGCCGGCGTGATGTAGACGGCGAAGACCACCGTGACGTCCGGCTCCTCGGGCAGCACCGTACCGCCCGCGTGGCCGATCAGGCGGCCGCCCGGGTCGGCGACGAACTGGGCGAGCTCGCGGCCGGTCGAGGCCTGGATGATGCGCCGCCGGTAGTCCTCGTGCGGCCGCGCCGCAGCCTGGGCCAGCGTCTCGAGGAACGCGAGCGGGCTGTCCGCGAGCATCTCCAGGCGCAGGGCCCGCATCCGCGCCGCGTCCGCGGGCGTGACCCGGTGCACGGTGCTGGTACTGCGGTCTACCGTCCGGGTCATGCTGCCTGCCTACCCGTGATGCCCCGGCCGCGGCAAGCGAGATCAGCCTTCCGAACCCCGCGATCTTGGACTTTGTGGCTGCCGTCAAGCAAGTCCGATATCGCGGGGTCGATGGGGTGGCGCCGGCGTGGCCGCTGAGGCAGGGTGTCCGGGTGGACGAGCGCGAGGATGCCGGCGAGCGCGTGGCTGCCATGCGGCTGATCCACGGTCCGGTCGTCGACGCGGCCGGCGACCCGGTCGACGACCAGTCCGACACCGCCGAGCTGCCCTCGCCCGCGGTCGTGTTCTCGGAGGCGGCGGCAGCCGGACCGGATCGGCTCGTGGCGCCCCCAGGGACCGGCCTGCGGGGCTGGACCGACCGGTTTCGCGACGTCCTGCGCGGCTGTGGGGCCACGCTGCTTCTCGTCGCCGCACTGACCGCCGGGCCGATGCACCTTTCCGTCGGGCGCATGTCCGACACCATCATCGCGGTCCCGTTGCTGTCGGACGTGCTCGGTGGTGCCGGCCTCCTCCTGCTCCCGCTGATGTGGGTGGCGTACCTCGCGATGGCCGCGCTGCCCATCGTGCTCTGCCTGGCCGCCGCGGTCGGCGTGATCGTCGGCTGGGCTACCGACGGCGGTCTGCCTAGCATCCGTACGGTCATGCGGCTGGTCGGGCACCGGGTCGGTGCGCTCTGGGCGTGGCTGGCCGTGCTGGGCGCCGTCTCCCAGGCGCTGCCGCTGCTGATCGCGAGCGACGCCGCCGGGCGGCGGCTCGAACTCGCTCTCTCGGCCGCGCTGGCCGTCGCGTCGTCGGCACTGGCCGTGCTGATGGGCGTACTCGGGTGCGTGGTGCTCTTCGAGCGGGGACACGGGCCGCGCCGGGCGCAGCGGCTGCTGGCCGGCACCCCGGGCGGCGCGCTCGTCGGGCTGGTCGCGGCGTCCGCGGCGCTCACCATCCTGCCCTCGGCGGCCGGCGCCGCCCTCGGCTCGCTCGCGGCCGCGCCGGCCACCGTCGCCTGTGTGCTGCTGTGGTCGGTGGCTTCGCTGGTCACGTACGCCCAGGCGCGGCGCGCGGAGGGCTTGGTGACGAGCGGCATGCTGCGCGCGGAACTCGCCGACTGAGCCTCCACCAGAGGTGTCGTTTCTTGCACTCGGCCCCCCAGAGTGCTAAACAAGTGGTTGGCACTCGCACCATGTGAGTGCCAGCAGGTCGGGGCGGTGGGGTCGCGGCCGCGGCACCGCCATCGGTGCTGAGGCACGGGACCGGTCGTCGCGGGCTATCCGGCTCGACCTGAGGACGTCACATCGCCAGGTGGTGGCGTCCGCAGAGTTCCGCAACGTGCGGAAGCGGGGCCGAGGAGGCCCGGCACCGCGAATGTCCAGGAGGACAACGCCGTATGGCCAAGATCATCGCATTTGACGAGGAAGCTCGTCGCGGCCTCGAGCGGGGCATGAACCAGCTCGCCGACGCCGTCAGGGTGACACTCGGCCCGAAGGGCCGCAACGTCGTGCTCGAGAAGAAGTGGGGCGCGCCGACCATCACCAACGACGGTGTGTCGATCGCCAAGGAGATCGAGCTCGAGGACCCGTACGAGAAGATCGGCGCCGAGCTGGTCAAGGAGGTCGCCAAGAAGACCGACGACGTGGCCGGTGACGGCACGACGACGGCGACCGTCCTCGCCCAGGCGCTGGTGCGTGAGGGACTGCGCAACGTCGCGGCCGGCGCCAACCCGATGGCCCTCAAGCGGGGCATCGAGTCGGCTGTCGCGGCCGTCTCCGAGGCGCTGAGCCAGATCGCCAAGGATGTGGAGACCAAGGAGCAGATCGCCTCCACGGCGTCCATCTCCGCGGGTGACCCCACGGTCGGCGAGATCATCGCCGAGGCCATGGACAAGGTCGGCAAGGAAGGCGTCATCACGGTCGAGGAGAGCAACACCTTCGGGCTCGAGCTCGAGCTCACCGAGGGCATGCGCTTCGACAAGGGCTTCATCTCGGCGTACTTCATGACCGACGCCGAGCGGATGGAGGCCGTCTTCGACGACCCGTACATCCTCATTGCCAACAGCAAGATCTCCGCGGTGAAGGACCTGCTGCCCGTCCTCGAGAAGGTCATGCAGGGCGGCAAGCCGCTGGTCATCATCGCCGAGGACGTCGAGGGCGAGGCCCTGGCGACCCTCATCGTGAACAAGGTGCGCGGCACCTTCAAGTCCGTCGCCGTCAAGGCACCGGGCTTCGGCGACCGCCGCAAGGCCATGCTGGACGACATCGCCATCCTCACCGGTGGCACGGTCGTCAGCGAGGAGCTCGGCCTCAAGCTCGAGGCCGCCGACCTGAGCCTGCTGGGCCAGGCCCGCAAGGTCGTCATCACCAAGGACGAGACGACGATCGTCGACGGTGCCGGCAACGCCGAGCAGATCCAGGGCCGGGTCAACCAGATCCGGAGCGAGATCGAGAAGTCGGACTCCGACTACGACCGCGAGAAGCTGCAGGAGCGCCTGGCCAAGCTGGCCGGCGGTGTTGCGGTCATCAAGGTCGGCGCGGCCACCGAGGTCGAGCTGAAGGAGCGCAAGCACCGCATCGAGGACGCCGTTCGCAACGCGAAGGCGGCCGTCGAGGAGGGCATCGTGCCCGGCGGTGGCGTGGCGCTCGTACAGGCCGGCAAGACCGCGTTCGACAAGCTCGACCTGGTCGGCGACGAGGCCACCGGCGCGAACATCGTCAAGGTCGCGCTGGACGCCCCGCTGCGGCAGATCGCCGTCAACGCCGGCCTCGAGGGCGGCGTCGTGGTGGAGAAGGTCCGCAACCTAGAGCCGAATCACGGCCTCGACGCCTCCAACGGCGAGTACGTCGACCTGATGGCCGCGGGCATCATCGACCCGGCCAAGGTCACCCGTTCGGCGCTGCAGAACGCCGCGTCGATCGCTGCCCTGTTCCTCACGACCGAGGCGGTCGTGGCGGACAAGCCCGAGAAGACCCCGGCCCCGGCCGGCGCTCCGGGCGGCGGAGACATGGACTTCTGAGTCCAGCACGCCTATGGGAAAGGGCGGGTCGCCTCGGCGGCCCGCCCTTTTCGTCAGAGCTGCTGCGGTATCCGTCAGAGCTGCTTGTGATACAGGAAGAAGACGCGCTCGATGCGGGCGCCGACCGTGCCAGAGTAGAACGGCACCGGCCCGACCCAGCCGATCTGGACGCTGTCATGCCCGGCCGCCTTCTGGTCCGCCAGGCAGCGCCGGAGCAGCACCGAGCCGATGCCCATGCCTTGCACAGCCAGCGAGGTCCCCATCGGCCCGAACCAGCTCCGCCGCGACGACCCGTACGCCGCGAAGCCGAGGATCTCGCCCGCCGCGCCGACCGCCACGTGGCATCCCGCCCGATCCCGGCCCACGGAGTGGGCTATCTCGCCGGCCCAGCCGGATCCGAAGTTGGTCAGCGCGAACTCGATCAGCGCCGGCACGTCTTCGAGCCCGGCCCGCCGTACCGTGATGCCTCCGGCCGCCAGGCGCTGTTCGGCGGCCGCCGTCGGACGCAGCGCGAGTGAGTCGGGTTTGCCCAGGTCGGCGCTCATGTTCCAGGCAGGCGGGTCCGGTTCGAAGCCGAGCGCCATCGCGGCGCACACCGCCGGCGTGTAGCGCACGTCGATGCCGGGCCAACCGTAGTATGGCGGGTTGCCGGCGATCACCACGTCACGGGCGCCCAGGCCGGCGAGCGCGTCCTCGATCCGGGACACCAACGCCCGGCCGACGCCACGCCGGCGCTGCTGGGGGTCCACGGCCACCAGGTCGACGTGGCCGATGGACGGGTCGCGGTGGGAAATCGAGCCGAGCACGACACCGATCACCCGGCCACCCTCCACCGAGATCGGTTGGCCGGGCAGCGCGTCGGCGGCGCGAACGAGCGCGATGAAGCCGGCCAGCTTGCGCGGGTGCGCGGCCCAGCCCTCGGTGCCGGCGTTCTCCCGGAGCCTCAGGACGATCTCCGCGGCTTCGGCGGCGTCCTCGGGCAGATCCAGCGCCGTACGGCAGAGGGCCACTACGGCGGGTACGTCGTCATCGGTCAGTTCGGAGATCCAGAACTCGCTGTCCACAACCGCCGAACCTACCCAACGGCCGCCTCCCGTCCGATCCGGCACACATCACCGTCGGTAACGTCGCGGGCGTGCCCTGTCGGGGAGAGCGCAAGACCGTCATAATCCCCCGCCCGGTGTGACACAACCGGGGGCTAACGTGGGACAGGTGCGTGATCCCTCCGTCTCCCGCTACACGGCCGGCCGGCTCTCTCCGATCCGTCGCATCGCCGATCTGCGGCGGCTGCGCGACGAGCACTTCGACGTCCTCGTCATCGGCGGCGGCGTCACCGGTGCCGGCGCGGCCCTGGACGCGGCGTCCCGTGGGCTGAGCGTTGCGCTCGTCGAGGCCCGTGACCTGGCCGCCGGTACGTCCAGCCGGTCCAGCAAGCTGATCCACGGCGGCCTGCGCTATCTCGAACAGCTCGAGTTGCACCTGGTACACGAGGCGCTGACCGAGCGCGGGCTGCTGACCAGGCGCATCGCGCCACACCTGGTCCGGCCCGTACCCATCCTGGTGCCGCTGTTGTCGGCCAACCCGCCGGCGCGGGTCTGGCACCGCGCGTACTACGGCGCCGGCGTCGCCGCGTACGACACTTTCGCGGGCGTCTTCGGCGCCGGGCGCGGCATGCCGCTGCATCGGCACCTGACCCGGGACGGCGCCCGGCACCTCTTCCCCAGCCTTCGCGCCGACAAGATCACCGGCGCGATCCGCTATTTCGACGGGCAGGTGGACGATGCCCGCTTCGTGGTCAACCTCGCGCGCACCGCGGCCAGCCTCGGCGCCGCGATCGTCACCAGCGCCCGGGTGACCGGGTTCGTCCGCGAGGCACGCCAGGTCATCGGAGTGAAGGTCCGCGATCTGGAGGCGCCGGACCAGCCCGAATTCGAGGTCCGTGCCCGCACCGTGGTCGCCGCCACCGGGGTGTGGAGCGACGACATGTCCGAGATGCTCAGCGACGTGGGCGTCCGCCCGGGGCTGCGGGTCCGGGCCTCGAAAGGCGTGCATCTGGTAGTGCCGCGCTCGGCGATCACCGGCGAGGCGGGCCTGATCCTGCGTACGCCCACATCCGTGCTCTTCGTCATCCCGTGGGGCGGGCACTGGATCATCGGCACCACGGACACCGACTGGCAGCTGGACCGCTCGCATCCCGCCGCCTCGGCGCGCGACATCAGCTATCTCCTCGACCAGGTCAACACCATCCTGGAGCGGCCGCTGACCACCGACGACATCGAGGGCGTCTACGCGGGGCTGCGGCCGTTGCTCTCCGGGGAGGCCGACTCGACGTCGAAGCTGTCCCGCGAGCACGCCGTAGTCGAGCCCATGCTCGGGCTGCTGCTCGTTGCCGGCGGCAAGTACACGACGTACCGGGTCATGGCGGCTGACGTCATCGACCAGGCCGTGCGCCGGCTCGGCGGCATCGCGCCGCAGTCGCGCACCGACCAACTCCCGCTCCTCGGTGCGGACGGCTACGCCGCCGCGTGGCGCGACCGGCAGGACACCGCTCGGCGGCACGGCGTCACCGCCGGTGTCATCGAGCACCTCCTGGAGCGGTACGGCACGCTGACCACACACCTGCTCGCCATGACCGCGGCAGACCCGTCGTGGGGAACGCCGTTGACGGGAGCGCCCGAGTACCTGACGGCCGAGATCGCGTACGCGGCCCTGGCCGAAGGGGCGCTGCATCTCGACGACGTACTCACCCGGCGGACGCGGATCTCGATCGAGACGGCGCACCGGGGCACCGAGTCGGTGTCGCAGGCGGCCGAGGTCATGGGACAGGTGCTGGGCTGGGACGCGGCGGTGCGGAAGCGCGAGGTGGAGCACTACCTCGCCCGGGTCGAGGCGGAACGCCAGTCGCAGACCATGCCGGACGACCGTACCGCCGACGCGGCTCGGATCGGCGCGCCGGACGTCCGTGGGTACGCGGCCGATCGCGGCATCGACCTGCTGGAAGTCGATCTTTGATCCTGGTCGACGAGCCCCGGTGGCCGGCGCGCGGTCGGCTCTGGTCGCACCTGGTCAGCGACCTGTCCTACGCCGAACTGCACGTCTTCGCCGAGATGCTCGGGGCGCCGCGCCGCGCGTTCGACCGCGACCACTATGACATCCCGGCCGCACTGTTCAAGCCGGCCCTCTGGCTGGGCGCGACGCTGCTGCCCGCGCGAGACCTGGCGTCGCGCCTACGAGCCTCCGGCTTACGCCGCCCGAAACACCTCCACCCCGGTTGATCATGGGGTTATAACGCCGATTTGCCGGTCTTTCGCGTCATAACCTCATGATCGACGCGGGGACGCGAGGGTGGCCAGCTCGGCGGTGACATTCGCGCGGGCTCTGGCCTCCCAGGAGGATCTCAGAGGTGGCAGGCGGTAGATGGCCGGGAGATCCAGGAGGGCCTGCAGGATCCGTGCACGCCCGGCCCGGAACGCGTCGTCCGGCACGTGCGCGTACTCGCGGCGGACAGCTGCCGCGTACTCGGCGTACCCGTGCCCGTCGGCGGCCAGGATGGCCAGGTCCGCGTCGCACAGCAGCTCCCCATCGGGGTCGTCCGCCGTGGTGTCGTGCCCGGCCGTGAGCCGGACCAGCCGGGCCACCTCGGCCGCGACCGCGGCGGGCGCACCCAGCGCCGTCAGCAAGGCCTCCGCGGCCTTCGCGCTGCCGCGCTCGTTCGCATCACCCTCAGCCCGCGGGTCGTAGACCGCGTCGTGCGTCCAGGCCGCGAGCCGCACATGGTCCGGGTGGGGCGCGAGGTGCGCAAACCGATCAACGACATCGAGTACGGCGGCCAGATGCGTCGTGTCGTGATACTGCCGCTGCGGCTCCGCCCACCGGCCGAGCAGGTACCGGCCGGCGGCGTCGAGATCGGCGTCGCCGGCCGTCGTCCCGGCACCCCGGGCGGCGGCGCGCCACCGCTCGACGAGAGAGGTCACGGCCGCCATCCTGGCACGGGACGGCCGACGTGGACCTCGTCGCGCCGGCACGAGATCCACCAGGCAGGCCCTACTGTCGTGAGGCATGACGGACGCCGAGTCGCAGGGACGGGTCGCGGCCGCGCTGGCCGACCTGCCCGGCCGGTCGCGGTCCGGGGTGGCCGAGGCCTTGAGCCGGATCCGGGGCGGCCTGCCGCTCGCCGCCCAGTCCGGGGTCGCCGCGGGACTGGCATGGTTCGTCGCCCACGACGTGATCGGCCGGCCGACGCCGTTCTTCGCGCCCATCGCTGCCGTCATCACGCTGGCGTCCTCGGTCGGGCAGCGGCTACGGCGCACGACGGAGCTGGTCATCGGCGTCGCGATCGGCATCGGCATCGGCGACGCCCTTATCCTGCTGATCGGCAGTGGGCCCTGGCAGATCGCCCTGATCGTCTTCCTGGCCATCGTGGTGGCGACGGCCGTCGGAGGCGGCACCCCGCTCGTCGTACAGGCGGCCTCGTCGGCGGTGCTCGTCGCGACGCTCACCTCCGCCACCGGCCTGCCCTGGACCCGGTTCTTCGACGCACTGGTCGGCGGTGGGGTCGGCCTCATCGTGATGACGATCCTGCTGCCGCTGAACCCGCTCACCGTCGTGCGCCGGGCCACCGAGCCGGCGCTGTCCGCGCTGGCCGACGGCCTGCACCAGGTGGCGAAGGGCCTCGCGGACGGCGATCCAGGCGTCATCCGGGACGCGCTCGACAAGCTGCGCGCGGCCGAAACCAGCTTTGCCGCCTTCTCCGCGGCGATCGACGCGGCCCGCGAGAACGTCGCATTCGCCCCGGCGCGGTGGCGTAACCGCGGTGCGCTCGGCCAGTACGTCGAGGGTGCCGACCATCTCACGTACGCGCTGCGCAACGTCCGCGTGATGGCCCGCCGGGCCATCACCGCGCTGGGCGACGAAGAGCACATCCCGACCGCACTGCCGGCCTCGATCGCCCTGCTCGGCGATGCCGTCGAGTTGCTCAAGGACGAATGGGCGAAGGGTGTCGAGCCGGTCGCCACCCGGGAGCGGGTGCTGCGGGCGGCGGCCGAGTCGGGGCGGGCGTACGACGAAGGGGTCGGCTTCTCCGGCAGCGTGATCGTGGCGCAGGTCCGGACCACGGCGGCGGACCTGTTACGAGCTACGGGCGTGGACTACGCGGAGGCGCCCAAGCTCGTGCGCCGCGCGGTCGGGTGGCATCAGCGGGCGCGTACCCGACGGCCACACATCGGGCGGCCGGGGCCTGGCACGTCCGGTCGCGGCCCGTCCTGATTCCGGTCCCGCCCGATCCGGCCCGTACGGGCTGGGCCGCCTGGCCGCGTCCGGGTGGCTACGCTAGCGACATGGCCGACGTTGCATCGGGCGGGTCGCCCGACCAGGCTGACCGCCCCCCGGCAGCCGAGTCCGGCGCCGGGCCGGGTGCCGAAGCGCCGTTCGGGTCACCTGGGTGGGAGGCCACGACCGCGCCGTTGTCCACCTCCCCGGTGGTCGCGCCGGTCACCGAGACCGTCGTGCCGCCGCCTGGGGACGTCGCGCCTCCGGGAGGCGAACCGCCACTCGGCCGGAAACGCCGGTGGCCGCGCTGGCTGCCGCTCGCCGGCGTGATCGGCTTCATCGCCGCGTGCGCCATCACGATGCTGTTGATCCTGGGCTTCAGCTACGGCATCAGCGCGCTCATCATCGGGCTGGTCGCCGCGATCCTGCCGGTGCCCGTTCTGGTGGCCTGTTTCCTCTGGCTCGACCGGTACGAACCGGAACCCACCCGGTACCTGCTCTTCTGCTTCGCCTGGGGTTCCTCGGTCGCCACCTTGGCCGCGCTCGGTGTGAACTCGCTGGCGTCGTTCCTCTTTGACAAGGTGGGCCTGCCCGACGCGCTCGTCGCGGTGCTGGTGGCACCGTTCATCGAGGAGACGATGAAGGCAGCCGGCCCGATCCTGCTGCTGTGGCGCCGCCGCCGCGAGTGGTCCGGCATCACCGACGGGATCGTCTACTGTGGCCTGTCCGCGATCGGCTTCGCCATGGTCGAGAACGTGCTCTATCTCGGCGGCCACGGTTACGCGGCCGGCGCCGACCAGTACGGCCCAGCCACCGGCATCCAGAACGTGTTCCTCATCTTCATCGTCCGGATCCTGTTCACCGGCTTCGCGCACCCGCTCTTCACGTCCATGACCGGCGTCGGCCTCGGCATCTCGTCGCGGTCCGCGGACCGCCGGGTGATCTGGCTCGCCCCGATCGCCGGCCTGCTGCTCGCGATGATCCTGCACGGCACGTTCAACCTGCTGCCGACGCTTTCGGTCGCGACCGGACAGCCCTTGATCATGCTGTACGGCTACCTGGGCTTCATGGTTCCGTTCTTCTTCGCGGCGGTTGGGTTCGCCATCGCGTTGCGTGGCTGGGAAGGCCGGCTCAGCGAGCGGATTCTCCCGTACTACGTGCGCGCGGGCTGGTTCGCGCCGCCCGAGGTGGCCTCGCTCGGCAGCCTCGGCCGGCGGCACTCGGCGCGCCGCTGGGCCAAGCGGGTCGCGGGCGACGCGGGCGCGAAAGCGATGCGCAACTTCCAGTTCGCGGCGACCCGGCTGGCTCTGCTCCGCGACGGGATGCAGCGTGGCCTTGACCGCAAGCCGGCGGACATGCAGCGGGCGTCCGAGGACGAGCGGCGGCTGCTCGACGCGATCGTCGGGTACCGCTCGGTCTTCGCCGGCCGGGACCCGCAGATGCCGCGCGCGTTCTGGGACGGCCAGAGCTACCGGATCGCGTTTCCGGACGGCGTGACCCGCAACGTCGACGCACCCGACGAGCCGGTGGTGCCGGTGCCGGTCCGGCTGGCGCCGCTGCCGGTCCCGGCCTGGAGCGGCGCCTACGGCGTGCCCGGCTACGGCCCGCCGGCCGGCTACGGCTCGCCGGCCGGCTACGGCCCGCCGGCGGGGTATGGCCCGCCGCCTTTGGGGACCGCGCCCCCATACGGGCCGCCGCCGGGCTACGGCACTTCGCCGGGCTACGGAACTCCGCAGGGCTACGGAACTCCGCAGGGCTACAGAACGCCGCCGGGCTACGGCGGCCCGCAGAGCTATGGAACTCCGCCCAGCTACGGAACTCCGCCCAGCTACGGAACGCCGCCGAGCTATGGAACTCCGCCGAGCTACGGCGCCCGGCAGACCTATGGCAATCCGCAGGGCTACGGCGGCCCACCCTCCTCGGGACCGCCGCCATATTCGGCGCCACCCAGCCCGCCGCCCGAGACCGGCTACTCCGGTCAGCCGGAGTACCGCCAGCCGCCGGAGAACGGCGAGAGCGGCCAACCGCCGCGCGCGTGAGGGCCGTACTGCGGGCGTCTCTAGAGATAGAGGCCCGTACCGTCCGGCTCCACCCGGCTGGCGGCCACCGCGTGCACGTCCCGCTCTCGGAGCAGGACGTATTCCCGCCCGTGCAGTTCCACCTCAGAGCGATCGTCCGGGTCGAAGAGCACGCGGTCGCCGACCACAATGGAGCGCACGCTCGGACCGATGCCGACGGCGGTTGCCCACGACAGGCGGCGTCCCATCGATGCGGTCGCGGGGATCACGATGCCCGCGGTCGAGCGCCGCTCCCCCTCAGGCCCCTCGAGCTGGACAAGGACGCGGTCGTGCAACATCCGGATCGGCAGTCCGGCCTGGGTGGTGGTGTTGGCGCTCACGACGCAGACGGTACGCCCGCGAACCGGCGGCTCGTGGTGGGACCCTGGCGCGGCGGCTGGATCGTCGGTACAACGCCCGGAAGAGTGGATGCGTCCGGCGGCTACGGTGGATACCACGCGACGACGGCGAGGGAGGTTGGCGGTTGAGTCGCTTGCAGCGTGTCCGGCAGAACCTGCGGAAGGCCTACGACAACGGCCGCGAGTCCGTGCGGATCGCGCGCGCCGACCACGCCAACGGCGCGGAGCCGGACACCGAGATCGAATTCGAACAGGCCCCACCGGAGCCCGCGGCCGGCCGTGAATCAACGGCGAGCCGGGACGACACCGAGGTCCCGCACTCGTTGCGCATCGCCGCCGCCTGGTCGTGGCGACTCATCGTGATCGGCCTGGTCGGTTGGGCGTTGCTCCGGTTCATCGGCGTCATCAGCATCGTCGTGATTCCGCTGGCGATCGCGCTGCTACTCTCCGCCCTGCTCGCTCCCGCGGTCGGCTGGCTCTTCCGGCTGAGGCTGCCGCGCTCGCTGGCGACGGCCGTGGTGATGATCTGCGGGCTCGCTGCGGTGGCGGGCACGCTGACCCTGGTGGTCACCCAGTTCGTCGACGGCCTGCCCGAGCTGACCAGCAACGCCAGCGCGGGCGTCCGGCAGATCCAGGAGTGGGCCCGCACCGGCCCGCTGCACCTGTCCGACGCCCAGGTCAACCAGGCCATCGATTCGGCGCAGAACTGGGTCAACTCCAACACCTCGTCGTTGACCGCGACCGGCGTGGCGACCGCGGCCACGCTTTTCGAGGTCCTGACCGGTGCGCTGCTGGTGCTGTTCGCGACGTTCTTCTTCCTGCGTGACGGCCGCAAGATCTGGCGCTTCATCGTCCGGCTGTTCCCGGTCAACGCGCGCTGGTCCCTGGCGGACGCGGGCGAAGCGTCATGGGCCACGCTCGGCTCGTACGTCCGGGCGACCGTTCTGGTGGCGTTCATCGACGCGGTTGGCATCGGCCTGGCGCTGGTGATCCTGGACAT
>DASYTU010000095.1:0-19477 GCA_036001925.1 Actinoplanes sp. | reverse complement strand
GGGGTTGGGTAAGCCGCCGCCGACGTCGATGCGTGCCCGTAGTGGCGCAAGCCCGGGAAGCAGCCGGGGACGGCGGGTACAGCCCTGTCGCAGGTGCCGGTAGCGGACGAGAGTGTGCCGCATTTCCCGGCGGTGTGTGACACCTCGACCACCGCGTGACCTGAACAGTCACCGCTGCCTGTCCCAGTTCGGCGAAGCTTGAGGCGTCGAGGTCGGTCCCGAGGTGGCCGATTCCACGCGGCTTCTCAGGCCAGCTCGGTGAACGATGCCAGTCACACCAGTGGCGCCGCCCCGGGGGACGGCGCCACTCGCTCACTCAACCCTGGACTGCGGGCTTTGCTAGTTCAGTTCTCCGAAAACAGCGCCCCAGAGCTGCCTCGCCGGTAGCGTCTTCTCGCCGGTGAGAAACTGCAGGCGGCGGACCTGCATCTGCAGCGGCCTACCGCTCGCGACTTCGTTGCGCGGCAAGTGCATCGCGAACGGGCGGCTGAAGTCGGTGGTCGAGGCGTTGACGATGGGGAAGTATCCCGGCGTCGTGGCCGCCGGGGCGGGATAGATGATCCACACCGTCGTGGCCGGAACGTCGCACGGCTGCAAGGTGAGCCCCTCGTTCTGGTATGCGACGCTCGCCAAGCCCACGCACAGACCACTCTCAATCCCGAACGGCGCATACTTCTGTTGCACAGCGTCCAGGTTGCCGTAGTGACTGTTCACCTCGGCGGACACCATCCCGTCCGCGTAGAAGTCTGACACCTTGCCCCCGTGCGTGGCCCCGCCCGGCAGGAAGTCTTGCGACGGGTCGGTGCCACTGGCCTGCTTCAGGCCTACCGGCTGGCCGACGTTCGCTCCTCCCCCACCGAGGACGGCCTCGACGAAGTTGGGGTGGGCGTAGGTGCCGAGTTCACTGCTGAAAACCGAGATGCAGGCTGGGCCGCACGCCGGGGTAGCCGCGCTCGCGGCACCAGTCGCCGCCGCGCTCACGCTGCCGACGATCGTCAGTGTCGCCGCGGCGGCCAGCACCTTCCTCATGACGGACTCCTTTCAGAAGACCTGACGGGCTGTGGTTGGGTGACGGCACCAAGCCTGCTCGGCGGTCTCGTGCAACAGGTCTGCCAGCGCGGCGACGTCCATGTCAGTCCTTCCATTCCCGCCCGGGCAGCCGGATCGTGACCTCCTGGAGCCAGCCGTTGCCGTCCGGGTCGCTGAACGACGCGTACGCGAACTACGAGCGCCCGGGCCAGTCGGGGAACCCGGGCGGCTTCGGCTGCTCCTCCACCTCGCTGACGTCGACGCCGCGGTTGACGAGATCTTCCCGGGCGGCGTCGATGTCCTTGACCGCCAGGTACACCCGCTGAACGGACCCGGACTCCATCGCCGTGATGCCCGGGACGCCCTTACCGAAATGGATCGAGCACTGCGAGTGGGGCGGCGTCATCTGCACCAACCGGGCGCCGCCGCCGGCGAGGGTTTCGCTCAGGACCGCCGTCGGCGGCATGAGGTAGCTCCTTTCGAAGCGAAGCCATCTCGGATTAGTCGCGCCGCACGCGCCACGGCAAGCGGCGTAGTTCCTCAGCAAGAGCGTGAACTGCGGATTCTCCAAAGCGACGCGCCCACAAGTTGAGCCAGTCCTCGTTGTCCAGGAAGAACTTCCAGTCGCTGATCACCCCGTGCCTCACGAACAGAAACGGCACGGGCGATTGGAATGGTCGGAACTTCGAGTTGTAGATCGCGGTTCCCTCGTTACCCTCGTAGAAGGGCCCGAACACGATGCCGTCTTCCGCATACGACGGAACCGCAAGACGCCGCAGCACGTCGTCGAAGATGCCTTGCGCACGACCAGCTGGCAGGTCGGTGAAGACAACGACGATCACCTTGTAGTCGACGTCGTCGCCGTCCAGAGGCTGAGTCTCCAGGAACAGTCTCTGGTAGCCGCCCATGAGCTCGACGACATCTGGCACGTCCCGGTCCGCGATCTGCTCTGGAGCAAGCCAAAGTGTCTTACGTTCCAAAGCCCCAGGCACGAAGGGACAGACAGGCCCAGCGCGGCCGAGATCCTTGTGAGGCTTGACCACGTAAGTCTTGATCCAGTCTGCGACGGCGTGAAGCGCATCTAGATCGCTTTCCGCGAGCTCGCTCGTGCTTCCGACGTCCTCGAGATCCTCGAGGAGGAAGAGATTAGTGGTCTGTGCTGGCATGCAACCTCCTCCTGAAGCGAACCGAAGCTAATGGTGTTATTAGCGCAGCGAGCTGAATGCAGCCCGCATCTCGGCGGCGAAAAGCTCCGGCTCCTCCCACGCGGCGAAGTGACCGCCCTTGTCGACCTCGTTGAAGTGGATGAGGTTGGGGTACGACGTCTCGACCCAGCTGCGCGGGGCGCGGAAAATCTCGCCGGGGAAGGTGGTGAAGCCGACCGGCAGCGAGACCTCCGGCGGCGCCTGGCCGGCCGCAAGAGCCTGGGCTCGTCCGAGCTCCCAGTACGCCCGGGCCGCCGAAGCCCCGGTCCCCGTCAGCCAGTACAGCGTGATGTTGTCGACGATGTGGTCGCGCGTGAGGTTGCCCGACGGCCCGTCGTCGAGAAAGGCACGCGAGATCTTGTAGTAGCTGTCGGTGTCGTGGTCGAGCATCCAGGCCGCCAGGGCGACGGGTGAATCGAGCACGGCGTAGCCGATCGTCTGCGGCCGCGTACTCTGCTCCAAGAAGTAGCCGAAGCCGCTCGTCGTAAATGTGGCGATCGCGTCGAGCGCCGCGCGCTCCTCCTCCGTGTCCCCCGGCGGCGGGGTAGCGGCGCCCAGCGTCGTCACGAGCAAGTTCATGTGGATGCCGAGCAACCCCTCGGGCGCCTGGCGGCCCATCGCATCGCTGACGATGGCGCCCAGGTCGCCCCCCTGGGCGACATAGCGGGTGTAGCCGAGGCGGTGCATCAGCTCGGCCCACGTACGCGCGACGCGGCCGAAGTCCCAGCCGACCTCGGTCGGCTCGCCGGAGAAGCCGTAGCCGGGCAGGGACGGCAGCACCAGGTGGAACGCCTCGTCGGCGTCTGCGCCGTGCGCGGTCGGGTCGGTGAGCGGGCCGATGGTCTCGAGCAGCTCGATCACCGAGCCGGGCCAGCCGTGCGTCATGATCAGCGGCAGCGCGTTCTCGTGCGGCGAGCGCACGTGGATGAAGTGAATGTGCACGCCGTCGATCTGGGTCGTGAACTGCGGCAGCGCGTTCAGTCTCGCCTCGCACTTGCGCCAGTCGTACTCGGTGGTCCAGTAGCGGGCGAGCTCCTGCAGCGTCGCCAGCTGCACACCCTGGGAGCGGTCCGCAACGAGCTCGTTAGAAGGCCAGCGCGCCGCCCTGATCCGGCGTCGCAGCTCAGCGAGCTCCTCTTCGGGAATCTCGACCTGGAAAGGACGTATGTCGATGCCGGTCTCGGAGGCAGAAGTCATGACGACCTCCGTTTTGGAAGGGCGGGGACGCGACGACCTCCTCTCGGCTCGGCGAACCCAATAGGGTACGCCCGCCGGGCGGGGCATAGCAACGAATGGCACCAGATCGACACCAGGCCGCTCCGCGGTGGCGGAGGTGGGCGACGCCGGCGGTGGCCCAGTAGACGCCGTGGCCGCGGCGACGACAGTCGCGCAGGATCTTGGGCAGTCTGGCGCGATGGCGGTCGACCGCTCCGGCAGATGAATGCACTGCCGAGCTTCGCCGGCCACCGGTCGAGCAAGGCGGCGTTCCCGCCCGCCGGGTCGTGATCCTGCTTGTCGAGCTCCGCCAGTCGGGTGGTGACGGAGCGGCGTTGCGCCGTGATCTGGGCGAACCGGCGTTGCAGCGCCGCGGTCCATTCGGTGTCGAGGTCGTCGTCGCCAGTCGGCTCGTACGCCTCCAGTTGCTTGATGAGATTCGTCTGGGCTCGGCCGAGCTGATCCAGTTGCTTGCGCAGGGCTGCCCGCTGCGCGGATGAATCCGCCGGATGCTTGGGCCGTGTATTTAGGTGGAACGTGCATGCGGGGGCGCCATCACCTCCACTTCCCACAGGAGGCTCCCATGACCGCCGTCAACGTTCTTGCACCGATACCGCAGCAGGCCGCTGCCGTCCCGGTGCGGCGCAGCAAGCGGGTCGTGGTCGTCGCGTCGTCTGCAGCTGTTGGGCTGGGGCTGGCGCTGTCGGCTGGGCCGCCGGCGCTGGCCCATCCACCGGGGGTCACCGAGCGGATCAGTGTGGGACCGGTCGGGGTTGCCGGAAATGACGCGTCGACGGCGGCCGCGGTCAGCGGCGATGGCCGGTTCGTCGCGTTCTGGTCGTTCGCGTCGAACCTGGTTGCCGGCGATACCAACAGCACGAGCGACGTGTTCGTCCGCGACCGGCTGACGCAGACCACCGAGCGGGTCAGCGTGGACAGTCGGGAACGCCAATCGGTGGGTGGCGACGCCGGCGGGGTGCTGGACACCAACCTGGGCCGGCCGGCGATCAGCGGCGACGGCCGGTTCGTCGCGTTCGCCTCCACTGCGACAAACCTGGTCAAGGGGGACCGCAATCAGGTGGCGGACGTCTTCGTCCGGGACCGGGCCGGGACCACGGAACGGATCTCCATGGCCGGCCGAAAGGTGGAGGCCAACTCCGACAGTTCCGGGCCGGCGATCACGTCGGACGGGCGGTTCGTCGCGTTCAGTTCCTTCGCCGACAACCTCGCCGCCGGGGATGCCAACTTCGCCAGCGACGTCTTCGTGCACGACCGGCAGGCGCGCACCACCGAGCTGGTCAGCGTGAACAGCGCCGAGGAGCAGGCCAACGCCGGCAGTGGCGGGGCCGCGATCACCCCGGACGGCCGGTTCGTCGCGTTCGGCTCCGACGCCACCAATCTGGTGCCCGGCGACGTCGACGATTTCGCGTCCGACGTCTACCTGCGCGACCGGGCGACCGGCACCACCGAGGGGATCAGCACGATTGCGCCGCCGTCCGGGCCGGTCCGGCACAGCGGGGCGCCGGCGATCAGCGCCGACGGCCAACTCGTGGCGTTCAACTCCTGGGATTCCAACCTCGTTCCCGGCGACACCAACGACCGCTACGACGTGTTCGTGTTCAACCGCGGCACCGGCACCATCGAGCGGGTCAGCGTCACCGACGCCGGCGTCGAGGGCAACGACGACAGTCTCGGCCCGGCCCTATCCGCCGACGGCCGGTTCGTGGCGTTCAGCTCCGACGCGGACAACCTCGTCGCCGGCGACGGCAACTTCGACGTCGACGTCTTCCTCCACGACCGCACCGCACACACCACGGTGCGGGTCAGCGTGCGCACCGACGGCACCGAGACCGGCTTCGAGCTGGCCAGCTTCGGCGCATCCATCAGCGCCGACGGCCGGCTGGTGGCCTTCGAATCCGAAGGCGCCCTGGTCCCCGAGGACAGCGAGTTCCCGGTCGACATCTTCGCCCACCAGGAGCCGGCCTAGCGATAACGCCAGCCCCGCAACGCCAGCGCAGGCGTGCGCGGTAGGCCTGGCGCGGACCGGCCCACGCCGGGCCGCACACCGCTAGTTGACCTGCCTTGAAGCTCAGCGCCTGCACGGAGGCCCCTTGCGTAATAAGAATCAGCACGCTGGGTGTGTCCAGCGGCTCGAACCCCAGAAAGGAGTGGCCGATGCGTGGTCTGCGGTTGCCGCGAAGCCGATCCGCCCACCGACCTTCGCGGCCGTACAGGTACGTCGTCTCCCTGCTCGCCGCCCTGGCGGTGCTTGCCCTACCGGCCGTCGCATGGGCCGCGAGGGGCTTCACAGAGCAAGTTGCCTCCGCCCGCTGGTCGACCCCGTTCCAGTGCCCGGATGGCTCCACGGCCGCCGACGGCCGCCTGATCGTGGAGACCGACAACTTCATCGAGGCGGGGACGACGCCTGACCCCAATCCGCCTCTCAGGGTCGGGTTCGTGGGCCAGTGCCCGGACGGCACCTTCAGTTGGGGCTTCGTACAGGCGGCGCCGACGCAGTTCGACCCGGACCTCAAGAACGTGAGTGTCAGCGGCACGTTCGCAAACGTGCGGGACAACCGGGGCGGGTTGCACACGGTTTCGGTCGACGCCCGCTGGACCGGGGCCGGACCGATCATGACCACGGTCAACGGGCCCGGGTCGATGCGCAAGGAGCGCTCGGCGACCGCGACGGCGACGATCGTCTTCGACGGCACCACGCTCGTCGACGGCGCCGCCAACTTCCCGTTCCCCGCGCCGTTCATCCGAATCGATACGGAGAAGTAGCTCAAGCTCCGCCAGGAGCTCGTCAGGTTGATTGAAGGAGGAGGCCGACCGCGTGGAGGCCGGCCTCCTCGTCCTCCCGGGCGCGACAGTGGCGCGCGGCATGCTTAATAGACGTCGTCGCCCGGCGCCCGCTCATCGGCAGGTTCTGACCGGCAGGCCGACAGCCGGGGTCCCTCTCGCCAATGCGCGCCGTCCAGCGGGTTGGAACCGCCGGGCGCCGGGAGCGTCAAGCGCTGGTATCGCGGGCGGCGAAGACCATCGCCACCGGATCAGCAGCCAGTTGTCGACAGCTTCGCCGGGGCCTGGCCAGTACGGGAAGCGGCCGGCGGGGTCGATGCTCCCTTCGCCAAGGTGCTTGGCGACGCGCGCAAGATCGTCGTGTCGAGTCGGCCGCTCGAGTTCACCTGGCGGAATTCCGAGCAGTTGCAGGGCGACTTCGTCGAGGCCCGTCACCGCGCTGCTGAACGAACCTGGTGACGGCGTGATCGCGCTGAGCGGCTCGGTTTCGGTCGTGCGCCAGTTGCTCGCCGCCGGTCTGCTGGACGAGTTGCACCTGCTGGTGCATCCGATCGCGGTACGCAAGGGGATGCGCCTGTTCGACGGGGGCGAGACCCCGATCCCGCTCACGCTGATCTCCTCGCAGACCTTCGAGACCGGCGTCATGAATCTCGTGTACGCCCCGGCCGAGTCAACCAGGACGGCCGGCTACGACGAGGCGAAGACGCACCTGCCGCAACACGAGCGGTAGCGGGCCACAATTCATCGAGCCACGTTGAACCATTGGCGTACCGCCGCTGTATGCGCTGGTAGGGCCCCGAGGAAGCTCGCTGACGCCGACCGTCGCAGCGGGATACCGGGGTCGCACGGCGGCAAGGCAGCCACCGTACGCCCACGACCGGGCCTTTGCCGCCATGCGGAAAACGGCCGTGACCGGTCGCGGGCAGAAAGAAGGCTGTCATGTTCCAACGATGGAACGGAAGCAGGCGCGGGCGTCGCACCGCCGCATCCGTGGCCCTGGCCGTGCCGCTGGTGATCTCCATGATGGTGGTGGGCTCGCCGGCGAGTGCGCAGGGCGGCCCGCAGATGCTGGTCCCGAACCTCGCGGTCCGGACCGTCGCGACCGGGCTCGTCACGCCCACCACGATGGCGTTCCTGGGCGACGGAGACATGCTGGTGCTCGAGAAGGGCACCGGACGGGTGCAGCGAGTGGTGGGCGGCGCCGTGCAGGGCACCGTCTTGGATCTCGCGGTCAATTCCGGTTCCGAGC
The DNA here is from genome assembly GCA_036001925.1 of Actinoplanes sp. GTDB lineage: Bacteria > Actinomycetota > Actinomycetes > Mycobacteriales > Micromonosporaceae > Actinoplanes. Next base: position 11,977 of record DASYTU010000095.1, on the reverse strand, counting down.
GGGGTCTGCTCGGCATCGCGCTGCACCCGGACTTCCCGGCGAATCCCGGCGTCTATCTGTATTGGACAGAGAGTTCCACCGGCGCGGACACCAACACGCTCAGCCAGACTCCGCTGCTCGGTAACCGGATCGACCGGTTCAGGTGGGACGGGTCTTCGCTGGCCTTCGACCGCAACCTGATCCGGATCCGCGCGATCCAGGAGGACGCCGGGCAGCCGGCGCGCGGCAACCACGACGGCGGCGTGATCGCGTTCGGGCACGATGGAAAGCTCTACACGTTCACCGGCGATCTCGGCCGGCGCGGCAATCTGCAGAATTTGACGTGTGGACCGACCGCAACCTGCCCGGGACCTACCGTGCAGGATGACCAGTTCGGCGGTCCGGAGCCGGACAACGCCCACCTCAGCGGCGTCGTCCTGCGTCTCAACGACGACGGCACGGCCCCGTCGGATAATCCGTTCTTCGCCGTGGGTGCGGCTACGGGCGGCGAGGTCGGCGCCAACCTCCAGAAGATCTTCTCGTACGGGCACCGCAACAGCTTCGGGCTGGCCGTCAACCCCGAATCCGGCGACGTATGGATCCAGGAGAACGGCGACGACAGCTTCAGCGAGATCAACCGGGTGACCGCCGGCATGAACGGCGGTTGGATCCAGATCGCCGGGCCTGTCTCGCGGGTGGCACAGTTCAAGGAGATCGAGACGACGTTCGGCACGAACCCGAACCTGCAACAGATCCGGTGGCCGCCGTCGAATATCGCGGACACGCCGGACGAGGCGCTCGCCCGCCTGTTCACGCTTCCCGGGTCGCACTACAACGATCCCGAGTTCAGCTGGAAATGGGAGGTCGCTCCGGCCGGGATCGGCTTCGTCCGTGGCCAGGCGCTCGGCCCTCAGTACGAAGGTGACCTGTTCGTCGGCGCGGCTACGGCCAATCTCAGAGGGGGCTACCTGTTCCACTTCAACCTGACCGGCAATGGCCACAAGATCGCGGTCGACGATCCGCTGCTGGAGGACCGCGTCGCCGACAACCTGGCCAAGCATGAGATCACCGAGAGCGAGAGCCTGCTGATCGGGCAGGACTTCGGCATCGTCACCGATGTGAAGACGGGCCCGAACGGGAACCTGTTCGTCGTGTCGCTCACCAACGGCGCCGTCTACGAGATCCACCGGCGCTGAGCGTAGAGCGGGTGCGTCTGCCGCTGGGCCGCCGCACCCGCCGACGCTGCCACCAGCCGGTACACCGGTACAAGCGTCGCCGTCTGGCCCGCCGATCGTTCCCGGGAGGGCGTCGGTCGCGACGCCGGCTCAGTGCCGCGCGCGGTCACCGGCACGTTGCAGCGGAGCTAGATCGTGCTCGCCTCGACGGTGGCGTGCCCGCACCCCGCCGACACCCTGTCCACCGAGCCCGCCGACGACGTGTCCGTAGTGGCCGCCGCCAGCCACACCAGCTACACCGGCCAATGCCCGCCACCCGCCGACCGCGCACCGTCGTTCCAGGCGATCATCACCGTGGCCGGTGGGCCGACAACCGTCGCCTATCAGTGGTTAACCAGCGGCAGCGGCGGCAGCAGCAACACCGCCCCCCACGTGCTGGACTTCCCCGATGGCGGACGGCAACACGCGGTCATCTCGTTCACCGAGACGAGCTACATCGCCGACTACAGCCTCACCGGCTCGGTCCGCGTCCAAGTGCTCAGCCCCCGCCAAGTCTCGACCGACCCGATTTCGTTCACCACCAGCTGCCACACCGGCCGACCGCACCGCTACGACCCCGAGAACGCCCAACCGACCACAAACATCACACCAATGCCAGCACCCACGCGCGGTGGTCCCTGAGTGGCCGGCAGCCCACGCCACTGTGCCGTCCGACATCGCCGGACGGCACAATGACCTGCATCGAAGTCGACCGCCCTCACGCCGCGCCACCGTCGGCCGACCAGGCGACCGCATCACAGGCCGACCCGCCAGACCCGACCGCCACCCCGAACTCCCATCGCAACTCCTCACTGCCGGAGGTGTTGCGACGACCAGTTGAACCCGCCCTGGGCGCCGACGCCGGTGTGATGGACCAGACCGGTCACGTCTACCATCGACACCGGCATGGATCAGGCGGCCGCGGTGATGCGCCGGTTGGCCGCCGCCGGCGTCGACATGGACGACGTCGGGCTGACCCTGGAGGACCGGGCGTCGCCGGCTTCCACGTCTCCTACCAAAACATGCTCGCCGCGCTGGCGGCCAAGGCCGGACAGGTCAGCCGCCGCTGACGGATTGGGCCGGATGTGTCCTGGTCGGGCCGTCGCCACCACCGCCCTCATCGCGGTGATGACCGCCCCAGCTGGCCGGGCTCAGGCTCAGCATTGGTCGGCGGACAACACCCCGGTCAGACAGGGCCAGCTGGAGGCAGAGGAGGCACCGGCTGCTCTTCCTCGCCCTGGTCCATCGCCAGGTGACCCGTGATGAGGTCCCATCGACATTTGCAGGTCTCGGCCTCCGGAGCCGGCGAGTACCCAGGGCCACTGAACGACGGCATCGTGATCGTCAGCAGCCGCTACAGCTACGGCGATGAATGCACCGACCAGCACGACGAACTCATGCCCAGCCGGCCGAGGCGGACGGACGCACTGGAGTTCGTCGCGGCCCTGAAAGGCCGAATGGGCGGGGCGGTTCGTCGCCTCCCTGGCTTCGATCTTGTCGTTGCCGAGCCCACAACCATCGGCTCGGCGATACCTTCGTCGGCGGACTCCTTCCCGCAGTCTCCGTGAAGAAGGCAGCCTCACGGACGTGGTCCTGCTCCTCCAACTGCCCTCGCGACCGCTTCTACCGAGGTGGCCACGCTCGACGCCGCCGAGGCGGCCCGCCCACCCCACCCGGCGTTCCCTGATAAAGGGTCAGCAGGCGTAGCGCTCGATGAGCGTGCGCTGCACACCAGCCGCGGTGCCGGTGCCGGTGTAGTAGTAGCCCACCGCCCACATCGACGTGCCGGCGTGCGCGACCCCGAGCAGGACGTTGGCGATGGCCAGGGTGGTGCTCGGCGACGGGTTGCCGTTGCCGGCGGCCAGCGGCTGCCACTCGGTGCCGGTGAAGCGCAGCGCGTAGGCGAACCGGCCGGAGTAGCCGACCGCGATCACGTCGTCGGCGGCGCGCACGGCCACGCCGTTGAACGCACCGGGAGCGAGAGCGGCCGCGTGCTGCTGTTGCCAGCCGGTACCTGTGAAGCGGTACCCGATCGGGTACCGGACGCCGCCGCCATAGGGGTCTGCTATGAAGGAGCCGACCGCCCACACCGCACCCGGCCCGGCGTGCACATCGGCGGCGAACTGCGCGCCCGCGGCGGGCACGGTCCAGGCGCTGCCGTCGAAGTGCCACGCGTCGTAGTCACCGACCGCCCACACGTCGGTGGCCGACAGGGCGACCACGCCGCTGCGGGTCGAGGAGGCCCAGAACTCGAAGTTCGGCGGCCCCTGCCGCAGCGACCAGGACACCCCATCGAAGTGCAGCAGCAGACCGCGCGCGCTCACCCCGCCAAACGGCGAGCCGCCCACGGCCCACACGTCATTGGACGCGACGGCGGCCACGTCCAGCAGCGCGTTGTACGCGCCGGGGAACGTGTAGTTCGGGCTGTCCACGATCGACCACCCGGCGCCGTTCCAGTGCATGGCCAGCGTCTGGTACGGGTCGTCGTAGCTGACCGTGTACCCGACCGCCCACACATCGTCCGGGGCGATCGCGGTTACCCCGCGCAGTGAGTTGATCTGGTTGCGGTCGGTGCCGGTCAGCCGGTTCGGGCTCGGCACCGTCGTCCAGGTCGTCCCGTCGTAATGCTGGATCAGCGTCCGCAGCGCGCCGCCGCCTTCGACGATGTACTCACCTACCGCCCACGCGTCGGTTGCCGACAGTACCGCCACGTTGAACAGCGTGTTGTCCAACCCGCTCGCGTTGGGGCTGGCCACCACCGCGAACCCACACGTCGGGCCCGTCGGCGACGGCGACGGGGACGCCGATGGCGACGGCGATGCTGACGGGGTCGGTCGAGGACGCGGCGGCCGTTGGGCATCTGCCGGCGGCGCCGCGACACCCCACAACAGCACGGCGGCGGCGACCGCAGCCAACCCCGCCAGCAGCCGGCCACGCAGCCGCATCGTCCCGCCCATGCCCGTCACGTTAGGCGGCGCAGCCGCCGGCAACCCTTACAGGACAGTGACATCGCAGCCGACGATCGCCCGGCGCACGGTGATCCAGACACCACACACCCAGCCCCAGCGTGCTCAGGTCGGGTTCGATGCGGACAGGAGGTCCGGCTCGGCGCCGACGTAATGGTTGTCTGTAAAATAGACGCTCATTTGCCGACGTGTTGTGCGTGCGTTCGCTCCGCTAACGCGGTCCGGCCAGCTTTCGGGCACCGAGCGTTCATTCTTCATTGATCGACCGCTGGTAGGCGGCGACAACGTCCTTGAGACCTTCGCGCGGGGTCGAGCAGCGCGGCTTCCAGCTCAGCAGTCGTGTCGCTAGAGCGTTTCGCACCCGAAACGAACTGGCGAACCACTCCGCCATGGGCGCTCGCGCCACGAGAGCAGCCACCCTTCTGGGCACTCCGGCGTGCCCGTCCACAGCCACACTCAGTCGCACGTTCGCGGGCTCGCCGGTGTGGGTGGACGCCTTGATGGCGCGGATGCCGAGTGAGGGTTTAGATGAGGTCGAGTGCGGTGGCGACGCGCCATACGAGGTGTTGGTCGTCGCCGAGGATGAGGGTCTCGTAGGGGTGGCGGGAGCACAGCACGGCTACCCCGCGGTGGGTGGTGATGGCCGCGCCGGATGGGCCGGTCGGATGGTCGGCTCGTTCGGGCATGGGGAACGGCTGGTTGGACTGGTAGATCAGGACCCGCCGGCCGGTGTCGTCGCGGTAGGCGTAGCCGGTGACCGGTTGGCCGGCGAGGTGGCCGGTGCCGGCGCCGGCTTCGGCCAGCCGCAGCGTGGACAGGTCCGGTCCGGCCCGGTCGGGGATGCCCGAGCCGGGCAGCCGGTCGTCGCGGTAGCCGGCGACCGCGGCGGCGATCGGTGCCGGCTGGGCCGCCGGGTTGGCGGCGCGGACGGCGATCAGGGTGGTGACCGCCGCGATGAGGGCAACCGCGGCTGCGGCGACCAGGACGCGGGTGTGGGGCCTGCGGCGCCGGGTTGGCTGGGCGGCGGCGACCGCGGCCAACACCTGGTCGCGCAGCTGGTCGGGTGCCGGCTCGCGGGCCCGTTCGGCCAGGGTGCGGCCGCGCCGGCCGCAGTCGACGTCGGCCCAGCAGCGCTCGCAGGTCAGCAGGTGCTGCTCGAACGCATCCCGCTCAGGCTGGGCGAGCTCGCCGGCCAGGTACCCGCCGATGGTGGCGTCGTCGTGGTCATGCTTCACCGGGTTTCACCCCCTGCTGGGCCAGCAGTGCGGCGAGGCGTTTGTGGCCGCGGTGCACCCGGGCCAGGATGGTGCCGCGCGGCGTGCCGGTCATGGTCGCGACCTCGGCGGCGGTGAACCCGCACAGGTCCATCAGGGTGATCGCCTCCCGCTGCGCGACGGGCAGCTGCCACAGCGCCCGGTGCACCTGGTCGCGGACCACCCCGGTGATCGCCTCGGCGGCGGTGTCGGCGGCGGCCACCACGGTGGCGCCGGCGTGCGGGTCGAGCACCTCCACCGGGCGGGTACCGTCGCGGCGCCATCCGGCGCGGGCGATGTTCAGGCAGACGGTGGCCAGCCAGGCCCGCACGTCCTCGGGCGGGCGGCGCCGCCAGCCGCGCAACGCCCGCAGGTAGGTCTCCTGCACCAGGTCCTCGGCCTGCAGCCGGGAGCGGGTCAGCCGCCGGGCCAGGTTGTAGACCAGGTCCAGGTGCTCACCCACCGCCTGCAGGAACTCGTCGTCGCTTGTCATCAGCCCATCCCGTCTGCCGGGTAGGACCCGCCGCGGTCCCGACTGATTGCACCCACCCGCCGTGCCGGAGCCGCCGAACCCGTCTACCACGGGTCACAACCCGGACGACAGCGGGCGTATACCGGGCACACATCCAGGCCCACCCATCGTGCGCGGCCGGCCCCCGTGGCGGCGGGATGCAATCGACCCGCGCCGTGGCGTATCCCCACCCAGTGAGAGGCGGTGAGCGGCCCGTGGCCACTGGCTGGCGCCACCGGCCGCGTCCGGCCGGGCCCGGCGGTCCGGCGGTGCGCCGCGCCAACGTTGAGGATCTTGACAAACAAGGAGGTTCGGATGGCTACCGCACACGCAACTGCTCGTCCGGTCGCGCTGCCCGCCCGCGTGCTCGCGGGTGTGGTCGGCGGACTGGCCGGCGGCGTGGTGTTCGGGATTCTGATGCAGGTGTGGGACATGATGCCGATGGTGGCGATGCTGATCGACAGCAAGTCCGTCGGCGTTGGTTGGCTGGTGCATCTGTTCAACTCGGCCCTGTTCGGGGCGATCTTCGCGGTCCTGTTCGGACGCTGGGCGGCGACGCTGGTATCGGCGGCCGGCATCGGCCTGGCCTACGGGGTGCTGTGGTGGGTGCTCGGCGCTCTGCTGATCATGCCGGCGTGGCTGGGCATGAACGCCATGATCTTCGAGCTGAACACCACCGCGTGGCGCAGCCTGGTCGGCCACCTAGCCTATGGCCTGCTACTGGGTGTCGTGTTCGTGCTGGTCGGGCCGCGGCTGCGGCGCGGCTAGCCTGCTCGGCTCGGGCCGGCAATGCATCGTAGGTCTGTCGAGGGCGGCGGCGGCGCCCTCGACCAGCCGGCCCAGTAGGTGTGGCTTGGCAGTACCGGGACGGGGCGGCGACGAGTAGGGAGGCTGCACCGGTGGGACGCGTCGCGGCGGTCGACAACAGGATCTGGTGCCTGTCCGAGGTCGACATCTTCCGCGACCTGTCGGCGGCGGAGATGAATGGCATCGCCGCCGCTATGCCGACGCGCACCTACGCGCTTGGGGAGCTGGTCTAGTCCCCGCGCCACCCGGTGGAGGGACTGTTCATCCTCAAACACGGCGTATGGCTCTTCCGCGTGTCCACCTTCCCGCGGTGACGAGGACTACGCAGCGTCGCCTCGTAGGGAGCGTTGTCCTTCGGCACCCGGTCCAGCGGCATTCCGGCAGACTGGGCCGCGGCGCCGGACCGGCTCGGGTCGACCTGTTGCCGGAGGTGTCCGAGGCCACCGCCGGTGCGGTCGCCGACCGGGTGCACCGGGTGAAGAAACGCGGTGACGTCGTCGTGGCCTCCGTGCACTGGGGATCTAGCTGGGGTACGACCTTCCCGCGGAGTACGTCGACTTCGCGCACCGGATCGTCGACGCCGGCGTGGACGTCGTGCGCGGGCACTTCTCGCACCGATGCAGGCTCGCCGGATGCGCCTGCACCACGCCTCCAACGACGACGTCGAACATCTGCGTCGCGTCCTCGGGGACGTCAGCCGCCGCTTCGGGCACGGGTCGCGCATGCCCGTGACGGAATGCTCCACCTGCGGACCGGATCCCTCTGATGCGCCTGTGGCAACCGCGGCGGGACAGCACCCGACGGCGCACGGTATGCCCGGCTCGCGCGGCAGGGTACGCGCGTCTGTCCACACCCCGGCCCGCCTGCTGCGGCGGTCATGCCAATCGGCCCGGGTCACGGTCACGCACCGGCAATCGGTAGGTGTGGCCCTCGATGCCCCACTCGCCCATGGGCGGGCGCAGCCCTGCGTCCATGGCCCGGATCACCGGCCGGCCGATGTGTACGTAGACGAGGTGGCGTACGCCGAGCTGCTCGGCCTGCGCGGCGGTGCTGTGCAGGCTGGCGTGCCCGCCCACCCCACCCCGGAACCGGATCGGCCGATCCCAAGCGGCGGCCTCGGCGAACATCAGGTCCGCCCCGGCAGCCCAGGCCGGGAACCGCCAGAACTCCGGCGCCCACACAACCAGCCGGTCCCCGGCCCGGATGACGTACCCGCAGGTCGGGTGGGACGTGTGGGCCACTGGGTGCGGCTGCACGCGCAGCTCACCGGCGGTGTGCCCGGCCATCACCGGCGCCACTCCTCGCTCGGCGGCCAGCCGGCGCAGCGCGGCACGCAGTTCACTGCGCTCGTCGGTGACCAGCCACGCGTCCACCCGCCCGGCCGGTTCGGCGCCGGGGCCGCCGTCGAACGCGATCCGGGTCCCGGCGAACCGCAGCAACAACCCGGCCGGCGCGTACCGGGGCGAGTTCATCGCCCCTACACCGAGCAGTGTCAGCCGCAGCAGGCGAACCACGACGCCCCCTAATCGGGTTCAGGCCTGTCGCGCGGGCTGGCGTTGCAGCTCGGCGAGGGTGTCGCCCAAGCTCCTGCCTCGGGTCTCCGCGGCGAAGCCGGCGACGACCGCGGCAAGACGAACACGGAGGCGAACACGCTCAGCGCGGCGACGAGGGAGACGCCCAGCAGCGCGCCGCCGGCCAACGGAGCCAGCATGTCGCCGATGCGGGCGTATCCGCTGGCCGCGCCCATGCCAGAATCGCGCAACTGGGTCGGGTACCGCTCTGGCGTGTAGGCGTAGAGCGCTGCCCGCGCCCCGAGGGAGAAGAAGTTCACCGGACCGGCGGCGGCCAGCACCAGCCCGGTGTTCTCCGCCACGGCCCACAGCAGGGTCGCCGCGCCGCTCGCGGCCAGGTGGGCGGCCAGCACTGGCCCGCGGCCGCACCGCTCCACCAGCCAGGCCGCCGGTTCCCAGGCAGCTGCGCCAGCACCAGGAAGAACACGCACTGGTAGGTGCGCAGGAACCCGTATCGCTGCGCGAAGATCTGCGGCAGCCAGGCGAAGATGCCGTAGTAGCCGAATGCGATGATCAGCCACACCGCCCACAGCATGAGCGTCTCGCGGCGCGGCCCGCCGCGCAGCAGCGCGGCCGGGCCGGCCCGTCCCTGTCCCGGCGCCAGCGTGAGCTCGACGGCCAACGGCCGCGGTTGCCGACGGTTGGCCGTCGCGACCCTGGCGAGCAGTTCGTGGGCCTGCCCGCGGCGGCCCTGGTTGAGCAGATAGCGGGCTGATTCGGGGACCCGCAGCCGCACCCACAGCACGAGCGGGGCCGCCGCGGCAGAGGTGGCCAGCAGCCACCGCCAGCCCAGCGTCGGCATGATCAGCACCGCAGATCCGCACGTCCGCGGTGTGCGGCACGCTGCGATGTCCCCTGCTCGCTGACCCACCGCTGCTTCCCGGCCCGCGTCGTTACGGCACCGGCGCGTCGCGGAAAGCCGCTACCGTGCACCCCGACCGGGCCGACCAGCGACCCGGGCGCGGGCACACGGACGGTGGCTCACCGCCGCGGTCAGCGGTGGGCGGGGCGGCGCTGATGTCGGCCGACGCCGAGTCACGATCCTGCTCGACGGCGGGGTCGCCGATCGACACGATGCCCACTGGTCGGCCGTCCTGGCAGACCGGTAGCCGCAGCACGGCACCGCCCGGCTCGCCGGATCATCGGAAGCCACCGTGACCAGGCGTCCGCTGGCGATCTCCCCGGCCGTGGTGCGGGCTGGGTCCTTCTCGTCGGCCAGCGTCCGCACCACGATGTCGCGGTCGGTGAGCACGCCGAGGATCCGGTCCTGCTCGGTGGTCAGCACGTCGCCGATGTCGTACTCGCGCATCTGAACGGCAGCGTCGATGAGGGTGGTGTTGCCCGGACAGGCAGACGGGATCGGCCGTCATCGCCTCGTGGACCAGCCGTGCCATGGTGACCTCCTCGCTATCGGGACCGATCCACCAACTGATCTACCTCCCCGCGGAAGCCACACCCCAGTGCGTGTGGCCGGCAGCAACCCGCCGTCGCGCTGATCACCAGCCGACCCGCTGCGGAGGCCAACCCACCGTCGCGGCCGACCGGGATAACCATCGATACCGGTTGACGCTGCGGCGGTATAAACGGGCGTCGACGTGGGTATGCCGTCTCGCAGCAGTCGCGCCACCACAGGAGGCAGCCATGCTCAGCGACGCCGAGCAGCGCAGGCTGGCCGAGATCGAGTCCTCGCTGCAAGCCGAGGACCCCGTGTTCGTACAACGCTTCGATGCCCAACCCCGGCCACGGCGGCGGCGGACCCTCGCCGCGTCGATGGCCCTGCTCATGGCGGTCACCGTCACCGCGATGGCGCTGGTGGTCGGCAGCGTCCCAGCCGCCGTCATCGGGCTCATCGCCGCCGGCGCGACGATCGGTCTGTGGGCCACTGGCCGCAGCCGGTAGCCCCAGACCCGTCGCGGCTAGGTGCCGCGGACGCCCCCGGCCGCGCCTAGGCCGGCGGTGACGGGACGTTCGGCCCTGGCCCGCACCGTGCCGGTCCGTCACCGCGATCTGCCACTACCTCAAGCCACACCGCCTGGCCCGGATCGGCCCCGCCCCCTGACCCGCCGGCCTGTCCTTGTCTCCGGTTGCGGCCACGCCGAACAGGAATCGTCTTGCATGATGCCGATCAGGTTGCCTTCGGTGTCGGCGAGGTAGACCAGCCAGCCGACCCCCGGCAGCGGAATGCTCGGGACGAGGACCTCGCCGCCGGCCGCACGGTCACCCAGTTGAGGCTGCGGCGGTTCTTCTGCGACGCAGCCGAATGCGGGAAGCGTCCGCGAGCACGGGTAGGTGGTTCGCCGGAATAGTGTTGTGCCGGAGGTCGACATGGATGCGCTGCCCACCCCGACAGCCGCGTCACCGGTGCTGTTCGGTGCACCCGCCCCGCCCGGTGATCTACTGCCGTGGGCCTGGGCCAAGCAGCGACTGGCGGCCGCTCGCAACTACTGGATCGCCACCACCCGACCCGATGGCCGTCCGCACTGCCGACCCGTATGGGGGGTGTGGCTGGCCGACGGCTTCTGGTTCAGCACCGGCTCGTTGGCGCGGCGCAACCTTGCCGCCAACCCGCAGATCACCGTGCACCTGGAGAGCGGCGACGAGGCGCTGATCGTCGAGGCCGTCGCCGCAGCGATCACCGGGGCCGAGAAGTTGCAGCCGTTCCTGGCCGCCTACAACGCGAAGTACGGGTGGGATCTATTCGCCACCGACGACGGAGTCGCCGACTCGGCGGGGGCCGCCGGGCCGGCCTACCGCGTGCGGCCGCGGGTCGTCTTCGGCTGGGACGTCGGCATGCGGGCCCCGACCCGTTGGCCCTTCCCCGACTCGGTCACTGCGCTGCTTACCTAGCGCGTCGCGGTGGATCTCGCGGGGCGGCGAGCCGGCCAAGGGAATCCACGCCTTGTCCGGCTCGGTGACGAACATGACGCAGGAACCGTCCTGAGGGTCTATGCCGGGGTACCCGCGACGTCGGCCGAGATCGTGCTCCTGGGACGGGAGGATACCCAACCCGCGCACCGGCCCCCTCATTGATCCCCGTGAAGATGACAGGCATAGACGCAAGCCGGCAGACCACCATGCGTGCTTCGACGAGGCAGCGGCGGCGTTGCCAGCACCCGAAAGTCCGAGCAAGATCCACTGACGAACCCAACCGCCACTAGCCTCGGCCGCACGACATGCGGGCACGAGCCTGGTCGACGTCTTGCCACCGGCCAGGCATTCGCCGATTGACTCGAGGTCAGCGCGCGCACCATCCGCAGCGATGTCGACAAGCTACGCAGGCTTGGTTATCCCGTGCACGCAACACCTGGCGTCGCCGGCTGGGCGCGGGAACGGTTCTTCCGCCGCTGCCGCTCGACGACGAGGAGGCGGTGGCGGTCGCGGTCGGCCTGCGCACGGCCACCGGCGGCACCGTGACCGGCATCGAGGAGACTTCGCTGCGCGCCCTCGCGAAGCTGGAGCAGGTCCTGCCCACCCGCCTGCGCGGGCGGTCAACGCCCTGCACACCCACATTGTCGCCGCGTCGAAGGGTGGTCCATCAGTCGGCGGTATTCCTGGCGGGCGGCGTCCTTGAGGACGAACTCGATCGCGACGGTTATGGCAAGGCCAATGAAAGGGTTGACCCAGTGCCAGCCGAGCCAGGATCCGGTGATCCCAAGGATGACGGCCAGCAAGGTGA
>DASYTU010000094.1:0-44552 GCA_036001925.1 Actinoplanes sp. | reverse complement strand
GGTGGCCGACACCATGACGATGAACTGCGCCCGGTGGAAGGACGTGAACTTCTCCACGGTCTACTACGACGCCGGGCAGAAGGTGCTCGTATCGTCGGACTCGACCGCGAAGAGCATCGATGACCTGGGCGGCAAGAAGGTGTGCGCCGCCTCCGGTTCGACCTCCTACGACAACATCGGCAAGGCCGCGTCCAAGCCGATCCCGGTCGCCAAGGCGGCGTTCGGCGACTGCCTGGTCGCGTTCCAGCAGAACGAGGTCGACGCGATCTCCACCGACGACACGATCCTGGTCGGGCTGGCCGCCCAGGACCCGTACGCGAAGGTGGTCGGGCCGCGGTTCACCGAGGAACCGTACGGGATGGCGATGCCGAAGGACGACCAGTTCACCCGCTTCGTCAACGGTGTGCTGGAGAAGAACCGCGAGAACGGCACCTGGAAGTCGACGTACGCCAAATGGCTCGGCGACTTCGGTCCCGCGCCGGCGCCGCCGACGCCGGAGTACCGATGACCGCCCTCGTGCTCGGCCCGGCCGACGCCGAGTTGATCCGGCTCGAGGCGGCCGCGACGGCGATCGCCGCCAACCTGGTCGACCTGGACGACAACCCGGCCCGCAAGGATCTGGACAAGGGGCCGCTGACCGGCCGGACCGCCGCGGCGTGGGGGGACGCGGCGGACGCGCTCGGCCGGCTCTGGGACGGGTACCGCATGCTCACCGAGCTGATCGCCAAGGCGCGGGCGTTGCGGGACCAGCGGCGGTTCACCGACACCGACAAGGCCGAGTACGTCGACCTGGTGCTGGGCCGCTCGATCACGCTGTCCACCACCACGGTCCCGCTTGCCCAGCGGGGCCTGCTCGGCGCCGGCCAGGTCAGCACCACCTGCACGCCGGCCGAACTGCTCGCCGCCATGGAGGCCGCGTTCGCCACGGCCGTCGGCGTCGCGACCCGCGCCGGGGAGGTCTGGCAGCGGCTGATGCCCGCCGCCGCCGAGGCCGCCGCCGCGCTGGCCACCGTACGCCGGCTGACCGCCGGCAGCGCCAACGCGACGCTGGACGAGGCCGACCGGCGGCTCGGCGACTTCACCGCCGCCCTGGCCGCCGACCCGCTCGGCTGCGACGAGGCTGACCTTGCCGCGGCCCGTACGCTGATCGCGCGCGCCGACGCCGAGCGCACCTCGGCCGCCGAGCTGCGCGAGGCGCTGACCCAGCGGCTCGCCGACGCGCGCCGCCTCACGGACGAACTCGCGGAGGCGGTACGCGCCGCCGCGGCCGCGGAGTCCGCCGCGGTGGGCCGGTTCCCCGACGGCGCCATCGCCGCCGCTCCGGGGCCGGATCTGCGGCCCGACCTCGCGGCCATCGAGGCCCTGGCCGCGGCCGGGCACTGGTCGCTGATCAGCCCGCGGCTGCACGACTGGACCCAGCGTGCCCAGCGACGCCTCGGCGCGGTCCGCGCCGCCACCGCCCGCAACGCCGGGCTGCTGGCGGACCGCAACGAGCTGCGCGGGCGGCTCGACGCCTACCGGGCCAAGGCGCTGCGGCGCGGGCTCGGCGAGAACGACGATCTGACGCGGCTGGCCGAGACGGCCCGCACCGCGCTGTACACGGCACCGTGCGACCTCGACGCGGCGCGGGCCGCCGTGAACGCGTACCAGGACGCGGTCGCCGCGCTTTCCGCCACGAGTAGGGATGGGCTGTAGATGAAGTGCGAGCGCGACTGTCCCGGGACCATCGAGGACGGCTACTGCAACGTCTGCGGCATGGCGCCCCTGGCTGAGAAGAAGCCAACCCCGGCACCGCGGACCGCGACGGCGCCGTCGGTACGGACCGCGGCACTGTCGACGCGCATCGGTGGGTCGGCGCGCACCGGCAGCGGCCGTACCGGCAGCCGGCGGCGACGGTTCGGCGGCGGCCTCGTCGACGTCGAGCCGATCACCCCGGTCGACCCGGCCACCGCGATCATGGCGAACGCGGAGGTGCCGGAGGAGAAGCGGTACTGCGCGAAGTGCGGCAACCCGGTCGGGCGTAGCCGCGGGGACCGGGCCGGGCGTACCTCCGGGTTCTGCCCGTCCTGCGGCGAGCCGTTCAACTTCACCCCGAAGCTCGCCAAGGGCGACCTCGTCGGCGGCCAGTACGAGGTGGCCGGCCCGCTCGCGCACGGCGGCCTCGGCTGGATCTACCTGGCGATCGACAAGAACGTGTCGGACCGGTGGGTGGTGCTGAAGGGCCTGCTCAACTCCGGCGACGATGAGGCGCTGGCCGCGGCGGTGGCCGAGCGCAGGTTCCTGGCCGAGGTCGAGCACCCGAACATCGTCAAGATCTACAACTTCGTCGAGCACGACGGCGCCGGCTACATCGTCATGGAGTACGTCGGCGGCGAGTCGCTCAAGGCCATCCTGAAGGCCCGCCGGGCCGCCGCGGGCGGCCACGCGAACCCGCTGCCGGTGGACCAGGCGCTCGCGTACGTCCTGGAGATCATGCCGGCGTTCGGCTACCTGCACGACCGCGGCCTGATCTTCTGCGACTTCAAGCCCGACAACGTGATCCAGACCGGTGACCACGTCAAGCTCATCGACCTCGGCGGCGTCGTACGCGTCGACGACATGGACGCGGCCATCTACGGCACGGTCGGCTACCAGGCACCCGAGATGGCCACGGCCGGACCGTCGATCGCCTCGGACCTCTACACGATCGGGCGCACGCTCGCGGTGCTCACCACGGACTTCCGCGGCTATCAGAGCACGTTCGCGGCCAGCCTGCCGGACCGTGACGAGGTGGAGGTCTACCGCAGGTTCGAGTCGTTCTACCGGCTCCTGCAGCGGGCCACCCGGACCGATCCGGCGGAACGTTTCGTCGACGCCGCCGAGATGAGCGAGCAGATGCTCGGCGTACTGCGCGAGGTTCTGGCGGCCGACGGCGAGCCACGGCCGGCGATGTCCCGGCTGTTCACCGGCGAGCTGCGTACCGATCCGCGGTCCGACCGTCCGCAGTGGCAGGACCTGCCCAATCCGCTGATCGACCTCGCCGATCCGGCGGCCGCGTTCCTCGCGTCGGTCACCGTCACCGACCCGGCCGAGGTCCTCGCCCTGCTCGCCACCGCGCCGCAGGAGACGCTCGAGGTGCGGCTGCGGGCCTTGCGCGCGCACATCGACCTCGGTACGAAGGTCGGCTTCTTCGGCGACGCGGAGGCCGCCCGGGACGCGCTCGTCGCGACGGACGGCGCGGACTGGCGGCTCGCGTGGTACGACGGCCTGCTCGCGTTGGCCACCGGCGACACCGGGCGGGCCCGGGAGCAGTTCGACGCGGTGTATTCGGCGCTGCCCGGCGAGCTCGCCCCGCAGCTCGCGCTCGCGCTGAGCCTGGAGCTGGGCGGCGATCCGGCCGCGGCGGCGACGTACTACGACGTGGTCAGCCGCACCGATCCCGCGTACACGACGGCGGCCGCCGGGCTGGCCCGGTGCCGGCTCGCCGCCGGGGACCGCAACGGCGCGGTCGAGGCGTACAACCGGGTGCCGGGCACCTCGTCGGCGTACCGCAGCTCGCAGGTGGGCGCGGTACGGGCGCTGGTCCAGGCGCACCCGTCGGCTGCCCCGGACGTCACCGCGCTGGCCACGGCCGCCACGCTGATCGATCGTCTCGAGGTGGAGGCCGCCCAGCTCGCCGCGCTCCGGGCCGAGCTGCTCCAGCAGGCGCTGACCACGCTGGCCGGCGGCGTGGCCGTACCCGCGGCCGTGCTCGGCGCCAAGAACGGCGGCAGTGCGGACGAGCGCGGGGTGCGGTTCGCGCTGGAGGGTGCGTACCGGGAGATGGCCAAGGCCGCGCGCGGGTCCGAGAAGATCCGCCTGGTGGATCTCGCCAACGCTTCCCGCCCGCGGACCCGGACGTGACGGGGGTGGACTGCCCGTCCTGCGCCGACGAGCGGGCCGCCGGTGCCAGTTTCTGTGAGGCGTGCGGCAACGGGCTGATCGACGAGCCGGCGTGCCCGCATTGCGGTACGCCCGGTGGCGTCGGCGCGGACGGCTACTGCGCCCACTGCGGCATGCTCGCGGCCCGTCCGCGCGATCACGTCGAGACCGACGCCGGACCCGCCGGGGCCGCGGTCACCGACCGAGGGCTACGGCACTACCGCAACGAGGACGCGGTCTGGCTGGCCGCGCGCGGCTCAGACGTCGACGTCGTGGTCTGCGACGGCGTGTCAGCCTCGTTCGACCCCGACGTCGCGTCCGCAACCGCCGCCGAGACCGCGGGCGGGCTGCTCGCGTCCGCCGGCGACGACCTGCCGAAACACGTCGGCCTCGCACTCGGCGCCGCGGGGGCGGCGGTCGCCGCGCTGGCCGCGATCGGCGACCCGCGCCGGGCCACGTCCAACCCGGCCTGCACGATCGTCGCCGCGTGCGTGCGCGGCGCGGAGATCGCGTACGGCTGGGTCGGCGACAGCCGGGCGTACTGGGTCCCGGCCGAAGGCAGCGCCGAGCAGCTCACCGAGGACGACTCCTGGGCCACCCACGCGATCGCGATGGGCCTGGGCCGGGCGGAAGCGCTGCGCGACCCGAAGTCGCACGCCATCACCGCGTGGCTCGGGGCGGACGCCGGGCCGATCGAGCCGCGCACCGGACAGTTCCGGGCCTCCGCCGCCGGGCACCTCGTGATGTGCAGCGACGGGCTGTGGAACTACCTCACCGAGCCGGCCGCGTTCGCCGACACCGTCCGGGCTCACCTGAGCGACGGTGACCTCCTTACCGCCGCCCGATCGCTGACCGCGTTCGCCAACGAGTGCGGTGGCGCGGACAACATCACCGTCGCCCTTGTTCCCGTCGTTCCCGTTGTCACTTGAGGGAGAACACGTGCCGTACACCGCCGAGGCGTTCCAGAACGAGTTCCTCGCCCTGGGCGCGACCGAAGTCAACGCGATCGTCACGGTCGCCTCGTCCGGTTCGGAAGGAGGCCGGCGCACCGCCGGCGCCACCGAGATCATCATCGTGGACGCGTCCGGGTCGATGCAGGCCGAGGGCCGCATGGTCGCGGCCCGGCAGGCCGCGAAGGTCGCCGTCGACTGCATCGACGACGGCGTGCATTTTGCGATCATCGCGGGGGTCAGCACCGCACAGCAGCTCTTCCCGGCGCCGGGCCAGCTGGCGGTGGCCTCGCCCGCGACCCGGGCGGAAGCGGTCCGGGCCGTCGATCGGCTGCAGGCCAGCGGCGGTACGGCCATGGGAGCGTGGCTCAAGCTGGCGGCGCGGCTGTTCGAGCTCCGCCCCGGCGACATCGCCCACGCGATCCTGCTGACCGACGGTGACAACGGCGAGCACCGAGGCTACCTGGAGTCGGTGCTCGAGACGATCGCCGGGAAGTTCCAGTGCGACTGCCGCGGCGTCGGCACGAACTGGAAGGTCGAAGAGCTTCGCAAGATCGCCACGGCGATGCTCGGCACGGTCGACATCGTGGCCCGCCCGGCCGACCTGGCCGCCGCGTTCGAGCAGATGATGACCGCGGCGATGGGCAAGACCAGCGCGGACGTACAGCTGAAGGTCTGGACGCCGGTGAACTCCACCGTGCGCTTCGTGAAGCAGGTGGAGCCGGAGGTCATGGATCTGACCGGCAAGCGGACCGAGGACGGTCCGCGCGCGGGCCGCTACCCGCTCGGATCCTGGGGTGCCGAGAGCCGCGACTACCACATCTGCGTGGACGTGACGCCGGGCGCGGCCGGGGACGAGATGCTCGCCGCGCGGGTCTCGGTCGTCGAGCGCGACGACGTGCTCGCGCAGTGCCTGGTCCGGGCCGTGTGGACCGAGGACACCGCGCTGTCCACCCGGATCAAC
This sequence comes from Actinoplanes sp., assembly GCA_036001925.1. Lineage (GTDB taxonomy): Bacteria > Actinomycetota > Actinomycetes > Mycobacteriales > Micromonosporaceae > Actinoplanes. The sequence goes on along the minus strand of DASYTU010000094.1, from coordinate 38,738 downwards.
CGGCAGGTCGCGCACTACACGGGCCAGGCCGAGCTGGCCGACGCGATCCAGGCCGGCATCGAGGCGCGCAAGGCCGGCGACGACCGGACCGCGACGCTGAAGTTCGGGCGGGCCGCGCAGCTCGCGCACGAAAGCGGCAACAAGGCGACGTCCGAGCTGCTCGCCACCGTGGTGGACATCGAGGACGCGGCGACCGGCACGGTCCGGCTGCGGCGCAAGGTCGAGGCGGCGGACGAGATGGCGCTGGACACCCGCTCCACGAAGACGGTACGGGTGGGGCGGGCGCAATGACCACGTCCATCTGCCCGAAGGGCCACGCGTCCAGCACGGACGACTTCTGCGACACCTGCGGAGCGAAGATCGCCGGCACGATGGCCATCCCGGTGACCCCGGCGGCGGCACCGGTGTCGTCCCCGCCAGCCGGTGGGACGGCCTGTCCCCATTGCGGGACGCCGCGCACCGGGAACTGGCGGTTCTGCGAGGACTGCGGGTACGACCACAACACCGGGAAGGTGCCCACTCTCGACGCCGCACCGCCGGCCGCTCGGGCGACCGGACAGTGGACCGCCACCGTGGCGGCCGACCGGGCCTACTTCGAGGCGAACGCGATCGAGGGCGTCGAGTTCCCGGCGGACGCGCCGTCGCGGACCGTCGACCTGCCCGCACCGCAGGTGCGCATCGGCCGCAAGAGCCGGTCGAAGGGCACCGACCCGGAGCTCGACCTGTCCGCCGAGCCGCTGGACCCGGGCGTCTCGCACAACCACGCCCTGCTGACCCTCAACATCGACGGCGTGTGGCTGGTCTCGGACCTGGGCTCCACGAACGGCACGTACCTCAACGACGAGCCGCGGCCGCTCACCGCCGGCCAGACCCGCACGCTGTCCGACGGGGACCGTGTCCACGTCGGCGCGTGGACCACGATCACGCTGCACGCGCCTCAGGCGGCGTAGACCTCGATCTCGTAGATCCGGGCGACCGCGCCGCCGTCCTGCTGGCCCGCGTCGACGACCAGGCGGACCCAGCGGGCGGTGGCCGGGCCGGCGATGCTGGTGGTGACGCCGTCGGCGTTGTCGGTCACCGCGGCGAACGCCGTCCATGTGGTGCCGTCCGTGCTGGTCTGGATCCGGAACCCCCGCGTGTTCCAGGCGAGCGTCTCGCCGCCCGCGGACGCATGCCGGACGATCACCGTGCGGACGGTGCCGGGTGCGCCGAGATCGACCTGCCAGGTCGCCGCCGGGACGCTCGTACACCATTTGCTGTTGCCGGCCGTGGTGCCGTCGGCCGCCTTGGCCGCGTCCTCAGCGGCCACGCATGGCGCGCTCGCGGCCGTCGCGCGTTTGAGCGCGACGTCGTCCGCCGCCGCCGCGTCGGCCGCCTCGCGGCTCGAGTCCGCGATCTTGATGTCGTCGACATAGCCCCGGAAGGCGCCCGTGCCGGCGGGCCGGTCGTAGCCGAGGTGCACGCGGTCGACCGTGCGGCCGGCGAGTCCGCCCAGGTTGACCCGGACGAGGTTCCAGCGGTTCACGACCAGGCGGCCGCCCTCGCCCTGGAACTCCGGGTGGGCGCGGACGCCGTACTGATCGACCGCGCCGGAGTCGCGCAGGCTGCTGCCGTCGGTGAAGCGCAGGTCGACCGCGACGAACGTGCCGGTGGTCTGTTGTGGATAGATCCAGTAGGTGAGCACGCTGTTCGACGCGATCCGCAGGTGCACGTCGAACACCCGCATGTACGAGTACGACTGGGTGGCGCTGAGATCGTTGCCGGAGTACATCAGCGCGCCGGTGCCGCTGCGCGCGATCTCGGCCCGTGGGCCGGTCTCCATCTTGGTCAGGCTCGCGTTGTAGCCGCCGACGTTGAGGCTCGCGTCCACGGTGTCGGTCCAGGTCGGCGCGGTCTCGCCGGGCTCGAGGCCGCTGCGGAACAGCGGCCAGTCCCGGCCGCCGCCGAGCACGCCCTCGAGCGCGGAGTACCAGAGGCTGGCCATCTTCGCGTAGCCGCCGTCGTTCGGGTGCAGCGAGTCGGCCATGTCGGCCGCGCCGATCGTCGTGTTGAGGTCGACGAAACGCGCGTTGGGCCGCTGCGCCACGACACCCGGCACGGCGGCGTTGAACGCGTTGATCCGTCCGTTGACGGTCGCGTCGGTGGACGGGACGATCGCCGCCACGAGCACGGTCGCGGCCGGCAGGTCCGTACGGATGCGGTCGAGCAGCTGGCCGAGCCGGGCCGGCGCGTTCGCGACGTCGAAGTCCTGGTTCATGTCGTTGGTGCCGATGTGCAGCAGGATCACGTCGGGGCGGCTGGTCGCGAGCCAGCCGTCGACCGACGCGGTGATCTGCTCGATCCGCCAGCCCGAGTGGCCCTCGTGATCGGGGTCCGGGAGCACGCCGTCGTGGCCGCTGCCGACGAAGTCGATCGCGAGCCCGGCGCCGCCGACGAGGCGCTGCCAGAGCTCGGCGCGATAGCTGGAGGTGGTGCTCGAGCCGGCGCCCCACGTGATGGAGTCGCCGAGCGGCATGATCTTCACGGGCCGGCCGGTGATGACCGCGGCATGCGCGCCCGCGGGGATCAGCACCCCGGCCAGGGCGAGCATCGTGGCCGCGAGGATTCGGCAAAGAGCGCGCATGAAATCCCCCACCTGGTCCGGCATCGACTGGCGTCGATGTTGCGCGATTGTTTCGCGGTGCGCAAGAGCGACTTCGCCCGTTTCACCCGCACGGAGGCGATACGTTCGCGATCATGCTGTCCGAGCGGAGTGGCCGGCCACCCGAGCAGAGCCCGGCCGCGAGACGTCCAGCCCTCAGGCCTGCGCGGGCAGGCCGCCGAGGACGGCCAGCGCCGCCATGGCGAGGCTGTCACTGCGGGCGTAGAGCGACGGTCCAGCGGCCGGAAGCCGCCGGCCGTCCAGGCCACGGTACGTGCCGCCCGCTTCCTCGACGATCAGCGACGTCGCGGCGAAGTCCCACACCTGACCGTTCGTCTGTAGGGCGAGATCCAGGTCGCCGCGCGCCACCAGCAGCGCCGGGTGGACGTCCCACGGTAGGCCAGGCACCACGGCGACCAGCGGCGCCGCCACCTCGGGCTCGATGTCGAGCACCGCCAGCCGGCTCGCCGCCAGATCGTCCGGCCGGTCCGCGGTCACCGCGATGCGGCGCTCGGGGCCACCCGTTACGGCCTCGTAGGCGCCTGCGCCGCGGCCCGCCCACCACGTACGGCCTTGCGCCGGGACCGCGGCCACGCCGGCGACGATCTTGCCCGCCTCCTCCAGCGCGACCAGCACCAGCCACCGGTCGTCGCCGGCGACGAAGAGTGCCGTACCGTCAATCGGGTCGATGATCCAGCGGCGGCCGCCGCTGCCGGTCTGGCCGCCCTCCTCGCCGAGGATGGCGTCGCCGGGCCGCGCGGCCGCGATGACCTCGCGGATTGCTGCCTCGACCGCCCGGTCGGCGGCGGTCACGACGCTGCCGTCGGCCTTGAGTTCGCGGGGCAGCCCGGCGAGCGCCGCGAAGTACCGCAGTCCGACGGCGGCGCCGGCCGACGCGGCGTGCCGGGCAAGCTCGAGATCGTCGTCCACCATCCCATCGTGCCCGGCGCGGGTTGTGTGCCGCTTACGAACCGGCGACGGCCCCGTGTGGTTCGACTGCCGGATCTTCCGGACATTCCTCCTGCACCGGTACGCGCCACCGCCCGGCACCGGGCGCGCGGCGGCGCTGGCCAGCGCCGCCGCGTTCGGCTTCGCCCACCGGCGGCTGGTTGTTCGCCCGCCGCTACCAGCACACCCGATCCCTGCTGACCGTGTCGGTCGAGCACGCGCTCGAAGGCGTCCTGATCTTCACGGTCGGGGCGCGGACGTCTGTTCTATCACGGCGCCACGGGCTGAGGGATGGCTGAGGTGAGGTTCACGGCGTTGCCGTCGGGGTCGAGGATGTGTGCGACCCGCTGGCCCCACGGCATGTCGTTCGGCGGGCCGAGCACCGTACCGCCGGCCGGCTCGACCTGGTCCAGAACGCCGTCGACGTCGGGCACGTCGACGCTGATCAGGATGCGCTGCGCCGGGCCCGGCTGCGCCGCGGCGTCGGCGACCAGCCCGAGCTCGCCATCGCCGGCCCGGAGCCCGACATAGAAGACGGGCCCGTCCTCGGGGACGCGGGTGAACTCAGTAGCGCCCAGCAGCGTTTCGTAGAAGTTCCGCAGGCGGGCCAGGTCGGCCGTGACGATGACGGGCTGGATGGTTGGCATGCGCTCCTCCTCGAGTAATGGCCTCAGCCGTACTACGGAGTGGGCGTGCGGAACTCATCGGTGAACAGCGGCGCATATCGTTCGGCGCCCAGGAATGTGGTGATCTCGGTGATGCGGCCGCCGGCAGTCTCGAAGAGCATCAGCGCGAACGGCTCGTACGCGCCGCCCGGGCCGGTCGGCCGCGACTGCCAGTACGCCGCCGTACCGTTCGCGGCGGTCCGCTCCAAGTGCGCGCCGTCGCACTCCCCCGCGCCCGAGACCAGCACCGTCCGGATGTCCTCCCGGCCGCGTAGCCACCAGGCGAACGGCGGCATGGACATCACGGCATCCTCGTGCAGCAGCGCCACCATCGCCTCGACGTCGTAGCGGGCGAACGCCGCGCAGTACCGGTCGAGCAGCGACCGCTGATCGTCGTCCAGCGGGCGGGTCGACGGCTCCTTGATCGCCGCGCGGGCCCGCTGGAGCGCGCTGTTCACCGACGCGACCGTCGTATCGAGCAGCGCCGCGACCTCGTCGGCGTGCCAGCAGAGCACGTCGCGCAGGATCAGCACGGCACGCTGCCGCGGCGGCAGGTGTTGCAGCGCGGCGACGAACGCGAGCCGGATCGACTCGCGCTGCACGGCCAGCTCCGCCGGATCGCCACCGGGCGGCAGAGCCCGGTGATCCGGGATGGGCAGGACCCAGGCGCTCTCTGGCAGCGGCGCGCCGAGCGCGGCCCCGGCGGTGGAGGCCGGGCCGAGGTCGATGGCCCGGGCCCGACGTTGCGGGCTCCGCAGCATGTCGATGCAGACGTTGGTGGCGATGCGATAGACCCAGGTCCGCAGCGACGCGGTCGCGGCGTCGAACGTCTCGAGGCGGCGCCACGCCCGCAGGATCGTCTCCTGCGCCGCGTCCTCGGCCTCGAACGGCGAGCCGAGCATGCGGTACGCGTACCCGACCAGCTCGGTGCGCAGCGACTCCAGCGCCGCGTCCGTAGCCTCCAGCATGCCCCGAAGGCTACGCCGCGGGCCGTGGCCGCGGCGGCTGGTCGTCCACGGTGCGGATGCCGAGCGACAGGTTGATGATCTGCGCGCCGTCGTCGTGGGCGCGCGGATCGCGTCGGCGACGTCGTTGTCGGTGGTGAAGCCGTCGGTGTCGGCCGCCCGGTAGACCCGGATCTCGGCTTGCGGGGCGACCCGATGATGCCGGACACGAACGTGCCGTGCCCGGCTCCGTAGTCGAGAAGCCGCGGTCCACATCGGACGCATAGACGCTAGGACTGCGCAGGCGCATATGTGAGCCCGATTGCGCCCGGGTCCATTGTGTACTCCGCGAGCAGATCCTTCACGCTCGGATACTCCTCCGCGGGCAGCACGATCTCGCCGTGAGCGACGACGCTGGGCGTACCGTCGCGCCGGACCCGTTGTTCCAGCTGGGCGCGCTTCTGGTCGCCGCACCGGCGGCCGATCAGGAGGTGATGGTGCGTGGCGGGTCGCTAACGCGTGTGCTGTTGCGGCAGGAGACCATTGAGGACCGGATCCGGCGGGCCAGCTGGCACCGCCGTACCGAAAGCCGGGCCGTGACCGCCACGATCTGGCCGTCGGCGCTGCGGGTCTGCTCGACGGCTGGGTGCTGGCCGAGTACGCGGTGCTCAACGGAGAGCTGATCGCGGTCGTGGTCGAGCCGCGCAGCCGGCTGGTCCGGCTCGGCCCGGCCGCGGCCGCGCTCGACCAGGTCCGGACGTTGTTCTTCGCGCTGCGCCGGATGACCCAACCCCTGCCCGAGTCGTCCCTGGTCGCGGCCCGGCTCAGCGCCGACCTCAGCGCCGACCTGCGGTGCCCAAGCTGCGCGCGCTGCTGCTCGACCCGCTGCGGCTGCGCGACGAGTGCGAGCTGGTGATCGTGCCGGCGGGGCCCTGCAGGCGCGCCCACCGAGGTACGCCGGCTGCGCGACCTTTACCCGGACGGGACCGCGCTGTGCCCGCCGCACAGCATCGCGAGCGAGGTGTTGAGCCGGCTCGACGGAGCGGACCTGGTCCACCTCGCTTGCCATGGCTTGTTGCGCTCGGACAACCCCGCTCTTCTCGTCGTTCGTACTCAGCGATGGGCCAGCTCGCTACTGGCGCGCGGTACGGCCAGCGTGGTCGCGAGCGTCGCGGCGGTGCCCGACGTGGCCGCGGTGGATCTCATGTACGCGCTGCACACAAGCGGGTCGCCAAGGGCAGCACGCTGGCGCACGCCCGGTACGAGGCACGGACCTGGATCGGGCGGATCCGGGCGCGTATGTCAATTGGTGCACGTTCAGCGCGTACGGTGTGGCCTAAAAGGTGATACCGCGATGTATCGAACGGCGACCGTCGGGTCTCTGACTCTTCGTGAATGGGGGAACGAAGCACGACCCGCGCATGGACATGGGATACCGGCGGTTCGCCGCCGTGCTGTTCGCAGACCTCACCGGCTTCACCGAACTCGTCGAGACGGTCGAGCCCGAAATCGTCTACCAGGTGGTCCGCCCGCTCATGGACGACCTCGTGGCCATCGCGCGCCGCCACGGCGGTGAGATCCAGCAGGTGCTGGGCGACGGCTTCATGTGTGTCTTCGGGCTGGGCGAGGCGACCGGCGACGAGGCGGACCGGGCGGTCCGCGCCGGGCTCGCGTTGGTCGCGGCGGGTGGCACGGAGTTCGTCCGGCCGTCGGTGCACGCCGGCGTCGAGTACGGCGAGGTCTTTGTGACCCCGTCCTGGCCACCGGCCGGGTACGGCGTGTGGGGCCGCCCGGTGAACCTCGCGCAGCGGCTCTGCGCGACCGCCGGACCCGGCGAGTTGCAGATCGGCCCGGCGGCGTTCGCCCGCGCCGGCAGTGGCGTCGGGCCCAGCACCCGCGGGCAGGCGCGGCTGAAGGGCATGGTCAATCCCGTGGTGACCCATCGTTTTCCGGTAACAACGTCCTGACAGAGGTGTTGCGTGGCGGATCGTTCGGGTGTCGGATGGCGCCATGAGGCTTGCCGCGCTCGCCCTCCTCGCCCCGATGTTGGTCACTCCCGCCACACCGCAAGCGGCGCCGGGCGGACCCGGCACCCTTTCCCACTTCGCGCTGGCCCGCAAGGACTGCGTCGGCACCGCGGCCGGCCGCACCTCGAAGGTCTGGTACACGGTCGCGGGGGGCGTCCTGTCGGACGTGTACAGCCCCACCGTGGACAACACCAACGTCGAGACCATGCAGTTCCTGGTCACGGACGGCCGGTCGTTCACCGACCTGCAGAGCCGGGACACCACCTACACCGTACGGGCGCTCGAACGCTCCGGCATGGCCTGCGAGGTCACCAGCACAGCGAAGACGGGCCGGTACGAGATCGTCACCCGCTACGTCACCGACCCGTCGCGGGACGCTGTCGTCATGCAGGTGAAGTTCCGGCCGCGGTCGCCGGGCCTGCAGCTCTACGTGCGGCTGGACGGCAACGTCAACGGCAACGGCGGCGGTGGCCCCGCGAACGGCGGCGCGGACGACGCGGTGTCGTCGAACTCGGCCCTCATGCAGAGCGACGACAACACCGCGACGAACGCGGTCAACCGCAACTACGCCGTTCCCACGGCGATGGCGCTGCGGGCGGACCGGCCGTTCCTGGCGGCGTCGAGCGGTTTCGTGGGCACCGCGAGCGACGGCCTGACGCAGCTCGACGCTGCGTACCGTCTGTCCACGTTCGACGAAGCCACCAACGGCAACGTCGAGCAGACCGCACGCCTCGACACCAGAGGCGGGCCGATCACGCTCGCGCTCGGTTTCGGCCGGGCCCCGAGCGACGCGAGAGCGGTCGCGGGCGCATCGCTCCGTACCCCCTGGGCGGTCACGGCGCTGCGCTACGCGGGCGGCTGGCTGCAGTACGACGCCGGGCTCCGGCGCCCGCCGCGGGCCCTGCGCGACGCGTACTACCTCTCCGCGAACGTGCTCAAGGCCAGCGAGGACAAGACGTTCCCCGGTGCGGTCGTCGCGTCGCTGGCCAGCCCGTGGGGTCAGGCGGTGAGCGCCGGCGACACCCCGGGCGGGCGGCCCGTCTACTTCGGCTCCTACCGCGAAGTCTTCGCCCGCGACCTGTACGAGTCGTTCACCGGCCTGCTCACTGCGGGCGACCTGGGCACCGCCCGGGACACCGTACGGTTCCTGTTCCAGCGCCAGCAGCTGGCCGACGGCCGCTTCCCGCGCAACTCGCTGGTCAACGGGCGGACCGCGCCCGACACCGGCGGCGACCAGCTGGACGAGACCGCGTACCCGATCCTCATGGCCTATCAGGCCGGGCTCGGTGGCGACCAGGATCTGTGGCCGCGGATCCGTAAGGCCGCCGACTTCGTGGTCGCGTACGGGCCGTCGTTCGGCAGCGAGCGGTGGGAGGAGCAGTCCGGCTACTCGCCGTCCACGATCGCCGCCGAGATCGCGGGTCTCGTGGCCGCCGCCGCCATCGCGGACCAGCACGGCGACCGCGACGCCGCGCAGGTCTACCGCGCCACCGCTGATCATTTCCAGCGCTCCATCAAGGGCTGGGCGATCACCACCTCCGGCCCGTACGCGGCCCGCTACTTCATCCGGCTGTCCAAGACCGGTGACCCGAACGCCGCCATCTCGTACGGCCTCGGCAACGGCGGCCCGACCGCCGACCAGCGCGCGGTCGTCGACCAGGGCTTCCTCGAGCTGACCCGGCTCGGCATCCTGCCCGCGTCCGATCCGGACATCCTGGCCTCTCTGGGCGTCGTCGATCGGGTGATCCGCCGGGGCGACGGCTTCTACCGGTACGGCACGGACGCCGTGGGCACAGAGGACGGCTACGGCGACTGCTATGTGCCGGACCTGACCGACTGCACGCCCGACGGCAAGCCGTGGCCGAACGGCAACTCCGGCTCCGGGCATCTGTGGCCGGTGCTCAGCGGAGAGCGCGCCGAGCAGCTGCTGCAGACCGGCGACCGCGGCGGCGCGGCGACGCTGCTGTCGGCCATGAGCGCTACCGCGTCCGGCGTCGGGCTGGTGCCGGAGCAGGCGTGGGAGAACCCGGACCTCGCGGCCTCGCCCTACGGGACACCGCCGGAGATCGCCTCCATCGGCTTCATGCGCGGCGAGGCGGCCGGCTCGGCGTCGCCGCTGACGTGGGCGCAGGCGCAGTTCGTGCGGCTCACGCTCGGCGTGGCGGCGGGCCGCCCGGTCGAGCAGCCCGGCATCGTCGCGGACCGGTACGTCGACCACGGGCCGCCCGGCGCGTTGCCCGTCACGATCACCGCCCCGGCCAGCGGCACGGTCGTCGAGGGCGACACCGTGACGGTCACCGGCACGACCGCACCCGGCGCGCGGGTCGTCGTCGCGGGCACGCCGACCGACGTCGCGGCGCCGTCCGCCACGGTGGCGACGACCGCCGACAACACTGGCGCGTTCAGCGCGACCGTCCCGGTCGGCTTCCTCACGAACGTGCTGACCGTCGCGGCCGCCAAGGGCAACAGCACGGGGTACGCCCGGACCACCGTCGTCTCCGAGGCACTGCCCGGTCCGGCGCTACTGGACGTGACCGACCCGGATGGCGACGACAAGGGCCCCGGCACGTACGCGTACCCGACCGCCGCGGACTTCCACGCCGGCGCGTTCGACATCGAACGGTTCCAGGTCATCGACGCCGGCGACACCGTCTACCTGCGTACCCAACTGCGTGACCTGACGCCCACGTTCGGCTCGGCGCTGGGCGCGCAGTTGCTGGACGTGTTCGTCCGCGACCCGGGCAAGCCGGCGTTCTCCACCGCGCCGCCCTTCCCGTCACGCAACTACGCCATCGCGGCCGACTCGGCATGGTCGGCACGGATCGAGGTGCAGGGCTTCGCCGGGCCGGTCTTCGTGGACCCGTCCGGCGCCGGCCTCGGCGACGTGGCGGTCACCGCGAACCAGGCGACGCGGTCGATCCTGCTCGCCGTGCCGAAGTCGGCGCTGGGCACGCCCGCTACCGGCTGGGTGTTCACGGTGGCGCTGCACGGGCAGGACGGCTTCAGCCCTGACCAGGCCCGCGGCTTCGCGCCGACGCCGCAGGCCTACCAGTTCGGCCTGTGCCCGGCCGGCGGCACGGGACCGATCTGCGAGATCGACCCCGGCACCGCACCGAAGGTGATGGACACGATCACCCCTCCGAGCGTCGACCAGTACGCCGAGCTGGACCCGACCACACCCCCGGTAGACCTGCACGGCATCCCGATCCCCTGACACCCCTAGCTACTTCGACCTGAAAGGTGGTTCTCCGCGGGGCGGGCACGCATCTGGCACGCGATTGCACTCGACCGAGTATCGCTTGACGATCCCCTGCAGCATGCCCGCCGTACGTGGGTCAGGCGGATTCGACCGTCAGTTCGGTCCAGTGCTCGCCGTCGTCCTCGCTGCGGAACAGCCGGCCGCTGGGAATATCGCCCAGCGCAGTGCCATGGGTGGTGGTCAACCAGATCACGCCGTCGCCGACTGGTGCGATGTCGGCGATAATCTCGGTGGTGAGCGCCGGCGCCAGGGCGGGGTCCCGGGCCACGCCGCGCAGCTGCTCGCCGTGGAGCGGCACCGTCTGGTGCCGCCACCGTCCGGCCAGGTCGTCGGCCACCCACAGGTTGTGCCCAGACGCCGCCCAGAACCTGCCGTCCCCACCGACGACCGCGAAGTCAAGGCCGGTGTGTGTCATGGGAAGCCGGTACGGGCCGGACCAGGTCTGCCCGCCGCCGTAGTAGGCGTGTGTGCCCGCCCACTTGGCGGGCTTCTGGCTGTATCGTTCGGCCCGCAACAGCAGCAGCATCGACCTCCCCGGACGCACGACCGGGGTGAGCCAGGTCATGGCGTACTCGGGCACGGGCGGTGGCGGCAGCGGCGTGCGGGTCCACGTGTCGCCGCCGTCGCTGGTGGCCCACAGGATGTCGGCGTGCCGCTGGTCGACCGCGACCAGCACCCCGTCCGTCAGAGTGGAGAACGCCACCAGGCTCACCGGAAGGTCCCCCGGAGCCTGCATCGTGGCCCAGGTCGCGCCGCCGTCCGCGGTACGCGCGATGTCTTTCTGGGGGTAACGGAAGGGGGGCGCAATCATGATCCATAGCTGGCGCGGCGACAGGAAGTGGAACATCCCGCTGAACTGTCTGGGGCGTGGCTCCCTGCCCAGCGTCCAGGTCGCGCCACCGTCCTCGGTACCGGCAAAGATCGCCACAGGACCGCTTCCGTCCCCGACCGGCTGCCCGTTGACCTCGCTGGCCTGCTCCGGCAACCCCAGCACCAGCCCCGCCCGCTCGGCGTCGAACGCCGTCACTCTGCCCACGAGGCTGCCCTGCCAGGACAGCTGCGGCGTCCAGGATGCGCCCGCGTCGGCCGTGTACAGCAGCCGGCGCTCGCTCCGCCGACCGAATAGCCCACCGACCAGCGCCCAGCCCGCCGTAGGCGTCGCGAACGCCGTCTGGCCAACCTCCAGGCCGGACACCCGCTGCGGCGGCGCCGCAGCCACCCGAACCGGTGCTGCCCTCAGCAACTCCGGCCGCCACGACGACACGCCCCACACAGTCTCCACCTCCCAGCCGTACCCTGTCGGCCTCCGCCAGCAAATGATGGCTCAGCCGGGGCTGATCACTGCCATCGGGCCGCAGTCCCACAGCGATGGCTGCGCGTTCCGCATCCGCAGCATGACCGCAATCCCTCGCCCACCAACGACTTCCTGTCACAGCCACTGTGACAACCCGGCGTGCGCGGCACCGACGACCATCGATCTACTTTTCAGGTCGAAATAGCTAGGGGATGCGGGCCACCACGCCGTTGCACGAGACGTCCTCGATCGAGGGCCGGGGCTGCGGCGCGTCGTCGGCTCGCCACCGGGAGACCGAGACCAGGCCGGGCGCGACGAACTCGAGTCCGTGCAGCAGTCCGGCCAGGGTCTCCGCGCTGCGGGGCACGAACCGGCCGTCGGTGTTGGCGGCGGAAAGCTGTTCGATCGCCTCCGGCGACTGGAACTCCCACGTGGCGTGGGATGCGATGACGTAGCTGCCTGGCGGCAGCGCGCCGGCCAGCCGGTCGACGATGCCCCGCGGGTCCTCGTCGTCCCGGATGAAGTGCAGGACCGCGACCAGCATCAGCGTGATCGGCTCCGAGAAGTCCAGGGTGGCCTTCAGGTCGGGATGCTCGAGAATGGAGCACGGCTCGCGCAGGTCGGCGTCGAGGTAGGCGTTCGTGCCCTGCGGCGCGCTGGTCAGCAGCGCGCGGGCGTGCGCCAGCACGATCGGGTCGTTGTCGACATAGACGGTCCGCGCGGTCGGATCGACGCCCTGGGCGATCTCGTGGGTGTTGCCGGGCGCGGGAATGCCGGTGCCGATGTCGAGGTACTGGCGGATGCCCTGCCGGGCGACGTACCGCACGGCACGGCGGAGGGACATCCGGTTCTCGATCGCCATCAGGCGAATGCTGGGCAAGACGGCCTCGATGGCGTCACCCGAGGCCCGGTCGGCGGCGAAGTGATCCTTCCCGCCGAGCCAGTAGTTGTACCGGCGCGCCGGGTGCGCCGTCGTGACGTCGATCCGCTCGAACGCGGATGCGTCTGGATCCCCGGTGCTCAACGGTCCTAACCGTATGGGCCGCCATAGATATATCAATCAGCATAATGGCGGCGACCAACGCATCAGAGGACTGTCTGGTAGGCGAGCACGCCGCGGTTCACCGCGGCGATCGCCTTGCGCGCGGTCTCCCGCACGCTCGGGGGCGCCGCCGGCGCGTCCTTGAGCTGTCCGAGCAGGTCGAGCACTTGCCGCGCCCACCGGACGAAGTCGCCGGCCGGCATGTCCGAGTCGTAGTTGTGGCCGCTCGCGAGCACCTTGGCCAGCGGCTCGCCCCGGGCCCACCGGTACATCGGCCAGACGAAGCCGGTATCCGGCTCCCGGGTCAGCGACAGCCCGTGCTTCGCCTCTTCCGCCTCGATCTCGGCCCACAGCTGCTGGCAGGCCTCCACCGCGGCCGCGGTCGGGCCCTTGGGCACCGAGGCCCGTTCGTCGCCATCGCGACGGGACTCGTAGAGCACCATGGACACCGCGGCCGCCAGCTCGTCGGGCGCGAGGCCCTCCCATACGCCGTGGCGCAGGCACTCGGCGACCAGCAGGTCGGCCTCCGTCCAGATCCGGCCGAGCATGCGCCCGGCCTCGGTGACCTCGCCGTCCGCCGACAGATACCCGCGGTCTGCCAGGATCGCGCAGACCTGGTCGAACGTGCGCGCCAGCGAACCGGTCCGTCCGGCGACCTTCTCGCGCAACGCCTCGGTGTCACGCTGCAGCCGCCATCGCCGCTCCGCCCAGCGAGCGTGGTCCTCGCGGTCCGGGCAGGCGTGGCACGGGTGCTGGCGCAGTTGCACCTTGAGCAGCGCGATCTCCGGGTCCTCGCCCGCCGCGGCGGCACGGCCGCGGCGCCGGCCGCCGCTGCCGTGCCGGTCAAGGCCGGTCGCGCTGACCTGCGCGGCCAGGTCGCGCCGGCCCGCGGGTGAGCGGTGGTTGAAATGCTTGGGCACCCGGATCCGGTCGAGCACGTCGACCGGGCCCGCGAAGTCGGCCAGGCTGATCCGCCCCGCCCACCGGTCCTGGGTGAGGACCAGCGGTCGCGGCTCACCGAAGCCACTCGCACCGGGTTCGAGGACCACCGCCAGTCCGGCCCGGCGGCCCTGCGGCACTCGGATCACATCGCCGACGCGCAGCCGCTCCAGCGACGACACGGCCGCGGCGCGGCGCTGCGTCGCGCCCTGCCGGGCGAGGGCGCGCTCCCGGTCGGCGATCGCGACGCGGATCGCGAAGTACGCGTCGAAGTCCCCATGGTGGCAGGCGGCGTCGTTGCTGTACGACTCCATGATCTCGAGGTTGCGTTGCACCTGCCGGGCCAGCCCGACGACCGAGCGGTCCGCCTGGAATTGGGCGAACGAGGACTCCAGCAGGTCGCGCGACTCGTCCGCGCCGACCGTGCCGACCAGGTTGACCGCCATGTTGTACGAGGGCCGGAACGACGACCGCAGCGGATACGTACGCGTGGACGCCAGCCCGGCGACGTGCCGGGGATCGATGTCCGGACCCCACACCGCGACCGCGTGGCCCTCGATGTCGATGCCCCGGCGCCCGGCACGGCCGGTCAGCTGGGTGTACTCCCCCGGCGTCAGGTCCACGTGCGCCTCGCCGTTGAACTTGACCAGTCGCTCCAGCACGACGCAACGGGCCGGCATGTTGATGCCCAGCGCCAGCGTCTCCGTCGCGAACACGGCCTTGACGAGCCCGCGGACGAAACACTCCTCGACCGCCTCCTTGAACGCGGGCAGCATGCCGGCGTGGTGCGCGGCCACCCCGCGCTCGAGGCCGTCGAGCCACTCCCAGTAGCCGAGCACCGCGAGGTCCTCGGCCGGGATCGTGGCGACCTTGGCCTGGGCGATGTTGCGGATCTCGGCGCGTTCCTCGGCGTCGGTGAGTCGCAGGCCGGACGCGAGGCACTGCTGCACCGCGGCGTCGCAGCCGGCGCGGCTGAAGATGAACAGGATCGCGGGCAGCAGCCCGGCCCGATCGAGGCGGTCCACCACCTCGGCGCGCAGCGGCGGCTGCCAGCGGCGAGACCGCGTGCCGCGGGAGTTCCACCCCGGACCCGCCGCACGGTCGGAGAGCTCCAACCGGCGCAGCATCTCGCGGGTGTACCGCAACAACTCAGGGTGCACGTCGTGCTTCTTGGCCGCGTCGGCGTCGTGGAACAGATCGAACATCCGACGGCCGACCAGCATGTGCTGCCACAGCGGCACCGGCCGGTGCTCGCTGACCACGACCTCGGTCTCGCCGCGGACCGTGACCAGCCAATCGGCGAACTCCTCGTAGTTGCTCACCGTCGCGGACAACGAGACGAGCGTCACCGAGGCGGGCAGGTGGATGATGACCTCCTCCCACACCGCGCCGCGGAACCGGTCGGCGAGGTAGTGCACCTCGTCCATCACCACGTACGCCAGGCCCTGCAGGCTCGTGGAACCGGAGTACAGCATGTTGCGCAGCACCTCGGTGGTCATCACGACCACGGGCGCGTCGCCGTTGATGGTGTTGTCGCCGGTGAGCAGGCCAACCTTCTCCGGCCCGTACCGTTCCACCAGATCGTGATATTTCTGGTTGGACAGCGCCTTGATCGGCGTCGTGTAGAAGCATTTCCGGGCACCGGCGCGCAGCGCCAGGTGCACGGCGAACTCGCCGACAACGGTCTTGCCCGCGCCCGTCGGGGCGCAGACCAGCACGCCGCTGCCGCGCTCCAAGGCCTCGCACGCCTCCCGCTGGAAGTCGTCCAGGTCGAAGCCGACATCGAGCATGAAGTCGTCGAGGGCCGGGAACTCGGCCGCGCGGGCCGCCCGCCGCTTCGAATCCACGTACCGTTCGGCGGGGCTCGTCATGACCTCAAGGCTAGTTCGCGCCTGTGACAAGCGAAGCGCGGCGGTTGCCGGTGGCCGGGCCGCCACCGGTCGGTATGGTGCACGACGTGCCGGATGCCGACGTTTCGACCAGTCAGCCCCCGCATCGGCCGCACCGCCAGGTCGACGCCGTGCTCTTCGACTTCCAAGGCACGCTGGCCCAGGTCGAGGACCCGGTGGACTGGGTGATCGCCGCCGCCGCCGCGTGCGGCGCCGAGCTGGACCGGGCCAAGGCGACCGCGTTGGCCGACCGGCTGGTCACGGCCGGCCGGGCCGGCGGACCGCCGCCGCACCGGGTGCCGCCACATCTCGCGGAGGTCTGGGCGGACCGCGACCTGTACGAGCACTGTCACCGCGCCGCGTACACCGGCCTGGCGGCGACCGTGGGTACCGACGTGGAAGGGCTGGCCGAGGCGCTCTACGACCGGCTGCTGGGCCCGGAGGGCTGGCTGCCGTACGCGGACACCGAGCCGACGTTACGCACCTTGCACGACGCCGGGATCAAGATGGGCGTGGTCAGCAACATCGGCTTCGACATCCGCCCGCACTTCGCGGCCTGGAGCCTGGGCGGCCTGATCGACGCCTTCGTGCTGTCGTACGAGGTGGGACGCTGCAAGCCGGACCCGGCGATCTTCCTGCGCGCGTGCGGCATGGTCGGCGCCGAACCGGAGCGGACGCTGATGGTCGGCGACACCCCGGCCGACGCCGGGGCGGTCAAGGCCGGCTGTGCCGCGCTCGTGCTGCCCGCGGCCGAGCCGGGACGCAGCAACGGCCTGGGCGCGACGCTGGCGCTCGCCGGCTGCCCCTAAGCCTCGCCAAAGCGGCGAAGCCGGGGAACGGAGCCGGCGGAGCGGACGAGGCGGACGGACTCTCTCAGACCAGCAGCCGGACCGCACCGGGTATGCAGTCCACCACCAGCGGCAGCGGCCCGATCCGCTCGCCGTCCGCGTACCCGATGATGTCCTCGGCGTTGATCCGCACCTGCCGCGCGCGAAACGCGGCGACCAGCGGGTCGGTGACATGGGTTCCGCGGCGCACCCGTGGCTTGAGCCGGGCGAGCGCGATCCGGCCCAGCGGCGCGGCCGTCACGACGTCCAGCAGCCCGTCGGTGGGATCCGCGTCGGGGCAGATCCGCAGCCCGCCGCCGTAACTCGGGCAGTTGCCGACCGCGACCAGCACATAGGGGCCGCTGCGGTCGACGCCGTCGAGCTCGAGCTGGTAGAAGCGCGACCGCAGCCGCGCTGTCTCCAGCGCGATGGCCAGATCGTAGCGGCGCGGGCCGCGGGGCCAGCGCATCCGGTTCGCGCGCTCGTTGACGATCGCGTCGAAGCCGGCCGCGAGGACCGCGCCGTACCAGCGGACCTCGCCCTCCGGACCGGTCATGCGGGCAAGATCGACGGGCCGGTCCCGGCCGTCGCGGATGGCCGCGGCGATCGCCTCCGCGGCCGCGAACGGATCCTCCGGTACGCCGGTGCAGGCCGCGAAGTCATCGCCGGTGCCGGCGGGAACCACCCCGAAGCCGACCGGCCGCCCAGCCACGGACTGCAGCGCTTGGTGCACGGTGCCGTCCCCGCCGACCGCGACCACGGCCGCGACGCCCTCCGCGACGGCCCGATGGCAGGCCTTCTCCGCCTCCTCGGAGCTGCCCGCCGCCAGCAGCCGCACCGGTCGGCCAGACGCGCCGAGGCGGTCCAGCACCGCCGGAAGAATGCCGCGGTGCCGGCCTCGCCCCGCCGTGGGGTTAGCCAGCACCGCGATGTCGTTGAGCGT
Source organism: Actinoplanes sp. (assembly GCA_036001925.1). Taxonomy (GTDB): domain Bacteria; phylum Actinomycetota; class Actinomycetes; order Mycobacteriales; family Micromonosporaceae; genus Actinoplanes. Next base: position 21,320 of record DASYTU010000094.1, on the reverse strand, counting down.
CACAGCCGGAGGGTACCGGCCGGCGTCTCACGTCATGTCATCGAATCGCTGGTCCAGCGGCAACGGCCGCGATACCTGCTCCGGCTGGGCGATGGGGGCCGGCGGATCGATGCGGTCGCCGGCCACTACCGGCTCGCGGGGGTCGTCGAGGGGGGACAGCTCGTCGTCGTCGAGGCCCGCGTAGATCTCCCGGTCGCGGCCTTTGCGCTTGTCGTTGATGAACGCGACTCCGACCGCGATGAAGTACAGCAGCGACATGGCCGCGGCCAGCAGCGTCATGCCGAACGGGCCGGGGTCGGGGGTGGCGATCGCGGCGAACGCGAACGACAGGAAGATGACCACGCGCCACCAGCTGAGCAGCCGCTTCGCCCGGACCACGCCGGTGAAGTTGAGCATCAGCAGGATCAGCGGGAACTCGAACGCCACGCCGAACAGCAGGATCATGCTGGTCACGAAGCTGACGTACGACGTGACCTCGAGCTGCGTCGCCTCGCCGAGGACGCCCGCCTCCATGATGAAGTTGAGGCTGTGGCCGACCACCAGGAAGGCCAGCACGGCGCCGGCGCAGAACAGCGGCGCCGCGATCGCGACGAAGATGTACGCCCACTTGCGCTCGTGCCGGTGCAGGCCCGGCGCGATGAACGCCCACAGCTGGTAGAGCCACACCGGCGCGCCGACGATGATGCCCACCCACAGGGCGATCTTGAGCCGCAGGATCAACGTGTCCCCGACGCCGAGGACGAGGAACTTGCACTTGCCGTCGACCCAGGAACTCGGCAGTGAGCAGTACGGCTCCTCGAGCAGGTGGAACACCCACTGCGAGAGGATGAAGCCGACGATCAGACCGGCGACCAGACCGAGGGACGCCCAGAACAGCCGGTTACGCAGCTCCCGGACGTGCTCGATCAGCGTCATCGAGCCGTCGGCGGCCCGCTCGAACTTGCTAGGCCCCTGACGGCGCAGCGACAGTGCCACAGCCGTCGGTCAGCGCTCGTTGGTGCGCTGCACCGGGTCGACGTACGGCTGCGCCGGTGGCGGCTGCGGCTGCTGGTATCCCGGCTGCTGCTGCCCGGGCTGCTGGTACCCCGGTTGCTGGTACTGGGGTGGCTGCTGTCCGTACTGCGGTGGCTGCTGCTGGTACTGCCCCGGCGGGTAGCCGCCCTGAACCTCTCCGCTCAGCGGCTGGCGTGAATGCTGTGGCTCCGCCTTCTCGGCGACATTGTTGTCGTCGTCGATGAGCCCCTTGGTCTCCGCCTTCATGATCCGCAACGACCGGCCCAGCGACCGCGCGGCGTCCGGCAGCCGCTTCGCGCCGAAGAGCAGCACGAGGACGACCACGAAGATGATGATGTGCCATGGCTTGAGGGCGCCCATGGAAGTACTCCAGTCGGTGGGATCAAGGACTGTCGGCTGTGCGGGTCCATCGTACGTGCGCTTCCTGGGAGCGGCCCGCGCCGGACCCTGTTCGTTTGGGGCTGAGAAGGGAACGTCTCGGACAACAGGGCGGGAACGCCGCACGCTAGCACGAGTCAGTCAGCGCCGCGGGCCGCCTTGATCACCGCGACCCGCCGCTGCGCCTCCACGGCCCGTTCCTGCAGCGCGACCAGCGACCTCTCCAGCTCGGCCGCGGCCGCGCGGAGCTTCATCGCATCCGCCTGCCGGCGTTGTGCCTTAGCCACCGCGCGGCGCAGCCCGGACAGCCGGCCCAGCACCGGAACCAGCCCCGCGACCAGGACGATCACCCCGACGACCACCACCGCGATCACGATCCACATCACCACGGCGCTCACCTTAGCGGCCCCGCGGCGGCGCTCGCCGGCGGCGCGGCGTACTGATCCAGGGCGGCGGCGGCCTGGGCCCGGATCCGCTCCACCAGTTCGAGCGGACCGACCACCGTCACGTCGGGTCCGAGACCGATCAGCAGCCGCTGCGCCCAGCCGAGATCGGTGACCCGCATGGTCACCAGCCACTCGTCGCCCTCGCGACGGACCTCCTCGCACGGGTAGTACTCGGTGATCCACCGGCTGCCGCGGCCCACCCGCAGCGTGACCAGGGGCAGGTCCGGCGTGGGGTGGAAGACACCGTCGCTGACGTCGTGCAGGTCGACGTGGGCGGGCGGTGCGGCCGGCTCGTCCAGCTCGGTGAACGCGTCGATCCGGTCGACCCGGAACATCCGGGTGGCCTCGGCACGCCGGCACCACGCCTCCAGGTACGCCTTGCCGCCGACCATCAGCACCCGCAGCGGGTCGACGACGCGGTCGGTGGTCTCGTCGCGCGCGGCCGTGTAGTACGTCAGCCGGAGCGCGTGGCCGCCTTCGACTGCGGCGCGGATCGCGTCGAGGCGTTCCGCGTTGGCCGGCAGCCGCACCGCGACGGGCGGGTCGGCCAAGTCGCCGGCCGCGTTCTCGATCTTGGCGAGGGCACGCTCGATCGCGTCCCGGGTGCCGGTGCCGGGCGTCTCCGCGAGCATCCGCAGCGCCACCACCAGCGCGAGCGCCTCGTCCTGGGTCAACCGCAGCGGACGGTCGATGCCGGCGTCGTAGGTGACCGTCACCCGGTCGCCGTCGAAGGCCATGTCGATCAGGTCACCCGGGCCGTAGCCCGGAAGACCACAGACCCAGAGCAGTTCCAGGTCCTCGCGCAGCTGGCGCTCGGTGACCCCGAGGCCCGCGGCAGCGTTGGCCACCGCGATCCCGGGCCGCGCCAGGAGGTACGGCACGAGGTTGAGCAGCCTTCCCAGCCGATCCACGGACGTACGCTGCGTGCTCACGTCGACACCGCCGTGGCCAGCGGCTCGTGCCGGGCGACGACTTCCTTGAGCTGCTGGATGACCGCCTCGCGCAGCTCCGGTGGCGACTCCACGCGCACGTCCGCGCCGTACCCGACGAGCGTGCCGGCCAGGCGCTCGACGTCGGCATACGGCACCGTGAGCCGGTCGCCGTCCGGGCCCGGTACCGCCTCGACGGCCCAGCGGCGCAGGCCCGCGGCGCGCCCCGGACGGACCGTGACCGTGGCCCGGCCGCTGTGCGCGACCGGGCCCGACCACGCGGCGACGTGGCTGAGCAGATCGACGTTCTCGGGCGGCGTGAACGCGTGCGCCGGCCCGGTCAGGCGGACGTTTCCGACGATCCGGGAGAGCCGGAAGCACCGGGTGGCCCCGCGGTCGCGGTCGTGGCCCACCACGTACCAGCGGCCCTGCCAGCAGACCACGCCCCACGGCTCGAGCCGCCGGGTCGCCGGGTCGTCGACCTCCGGGACCCGGTAGCTGAAGGTGACCGCCCGGCGGTCGCGGGCCGCGCCGGTCAACGGGCCGAACGCCTGGTCCACCGTGACTACGGGCTCCACTCCGAGCGTGGCCTGGGGGTCGACCTCCACGCCCGCGGCACGCAGCTTGGCCAGCCCCGACGACGCGGCGGCGGCCAGGCCGGCGTGCTGCCAGAGCCGCGCCGCGATGCCGACGGCGGCGGCCTCGTCGGGTTCGAGCGGGATGTCCGGCAGCGCGTACTCGCGATGCGCGATGCGGTAGCCCGGTTCCGTGTCGAAGACGCTCGCGGTGCCGGTCTCCAGCGGTACGCCCAACTCGCGGAGCTCGGCCTTGTCCCGCTCGAACTTGCGCTGGAACGCCTCGTGGTCGCGCGGATCCTCCGGGTCGTGCTCGTAGCCGGGAACGGTCGCCGCGATCTGCGCGGCGGTCAGGAACCGTCGCGTGGACAACAGACAGATCACCAGGTTCACCAGGCGCTCGGTACGGGTCCGCGACACGTTCGAAACGCTAGCAGCCTGGGCGCGTAATGGCGGTATGCGTAAAGGGTCCTGCTGTTATTCGTCACCGGGAAGGGTAAGGATGCTCACGTGGCCCAGACCACTCCCGACTCCGACCCCGAGCAGACTCCCGTCGGCCTCGCGGCCGCCGAGCCGATCGAGACGGCATCGCCGGGCCCGGAGCCGTCGGGCGAGAGCGACAGCGTCGGCACGGTGGTCATTGCCGGCGTGGCAAACCTGGTCATCGCGGCCGCCAAGCTCGTCGCCGGGATGCTGTCCGGCTCCGCGGCCATGCTGTCGGAGTCCGCGCACTCGCTGGCCGACACGGTCACCGAGGTGTTCCTGTTCGTCGCCCTGCGCCGCGGGGACAAACCGGCCGACGAGGAACACCCGTTCGGGTACGGCAAGGAGAGCTTCGTCTGGGCCCTCCTCGCCGCGCTTTTCACGTTCATCGCCGGTGCCGGATTCTCCATCTACCACGGCTTAACCACGATCCTCGGCGGCGAGCAAGCCGGCGACTACCTCATCTCGTACATCGTGCTGGCGGTGGCGTTCGTCGCCGAGGGTGCCTCGTTCATGCGCGCCCGCCGCCAGGTGGAGAAGGAGTCCAGGCGCTGGAACACGACGCCGCAGCGTTTCCTGCGGCTCACCCCGGACACCACGGTGAAGGCGGTCTTCTTCGAGGACTCGGCGGCGCTCGTCGGTCTGGTCCTCGCGGCCGTCGGACTGGCGCTGGCCCAGATGACCGGGTCCGCGCTGTGGGACGGCCTCGCGTCCATCGCGATCGGCCTGCTGCTGTTGGTGGTGGCCACCATCCTGGCACGCAGCAACGTGTCGCTACTGGTCGGCCGGGCGGTGCCACGCCGGATACACAACCAGATCGCGGCGGACCTGGCCAGCATCCCGGTGGTCACCGCGGTGCCGACGTTGCTGACCATGCAGCTCGGCCTCGACGACATACTGGTGGCCGCGAAGGTGGACTTCGAAGACGACGTCACCGGCGCGCAGATCGAGGCCGCGTCCGACGACGCCGAACGGCGGCTGCGGGCCCGATACCCCACCATCCGGTACGTGTTCCTCGACCCGACGCGCGGCGCGGCAGGCCGCCACCACGTCGACGGCGGCGTCGAATAGTAGGGTCGGCCGCCATGGTGCGGTGGCGGTCCGGGACGGTCTCATCGGTACGGCGGCGCTGGCACGGCGCGGTCGAGATGCACGTGACCACGCCCGACGGTCCGCTCCGCGCGCTCGCATACCCCGCGCTGACGGGCGAGCCGCGGCCCGGCGACCGTGTTCTGCTGAACGTGGGCGCGCTGGCCATGGGCCTCGGCACCGGCGGCTACGCGCTCGTCGTGGCGCTCGCCGACCGGCTCCCCGCCGACCCGCCCACCGACGCCACGACCCGCGACGCGGGCCACCTGGTCAAGGCGCGGTACACGCCCCTGCAGCCCATCCTGCTCGGCGTGGACGAGGAGGCGTCACCGCACCGCGACGTCATGGCCGCGGCCGTCAGCCTCGACGGCATGCCGGTCGTGACGGCGGACCTGCATTCGGCGCTGCCGGCGGTCCTGGCCGGCGTCCGCGCCGACCGGCCGGCCGCCCGCGTCGCCTACGTGATGACCGACGGCGGCGCGCTGCCCGCGTGGTTCTCGCGCACGCTCGACGGGCTGCGCGACCACCTTGCCGGCACGATCACCACGGGCCAGGCGTTCGGCGGCGATCTCGAGGCCAGCACCGTCCACACCGGCCTCCTGGCCGCCCGCCATGTGCTGCGCGCGGACGTGACGATCGTGACCCAGGGTCCCGGCAACCTGGGCACGGGCACGGCGTGGGGCTTCTCCGGCGTGTCGGTGGGCGAGGCCGTCAACGCGGTGGCCACCCTGGAGGGCCGCCCGATCGGCTCGCTCCGGATCTCCAGCGGCGACCCCCGTCCCCGCCACCGCGGCGTCTCCCACCACAGCCTCACGGCGTACGGAAAGGTGGCCCTGCTCCGCGCCGACCTGGTGGTCCCCGACGGCCTCGCGCCGGACCTGGCCGCCGATGTCGAGGCGGCCCTGAGACCACTCGCCGCCCGCCACCGCGTGGTCCGCGTGCCGGTGGATCGCCTGGACGAGGCCCTGCGCGCCAGCCCGGTGCCGCTGTCCACGATGGGCCGTGACCTGGACGCCGACCGCGCCTACTTCCTGGCGGCGGCGGCCGCCGGCCGCCACGCCGCGTCGCTGCTGGCGTAGCCGCCGCTCCGCGGGGCTTTGCTCACATGCTCGCGATCAGGCGCTCTACCCGCTCGTCATAGGCGCGGAACGGGTCCTTGCACAGCACGGTGCGCTGGGCCTGGTCGTTCAGCTTGAGGTGGACCCAGTCGACGGTGAAGTCGCGCCGCTTCTCCTGGGCGTGGCGGATGAACTCGCCGCGCAGACGGGCACGGGTGGTCTGCGGCGGAGTCTCCTTGGCCTCGAAGATCTCCAAGTCGTTGGAGATGCGGTCGACCTGCTTGCGCTTCTCCATCAGCGCGTACAGGCCGCGGCCGCGGCGGACGTCATGGTAGGCGAGGTCGAGCTGCGCGATCCGCGGGTGCGACATCGGGATCTGGTGCTTGCTCTGGTAACGCTCGATGAGCTTGAGCTTGCTCACCCAGTCGATCTCGCGGGCCACCGGGTCGAGGTCGCCGTGTTCGATCGCGTTGAGGACGCGGCCCCAGAGCTCGACCACGCGCTTGGCGGTCTGGTCGCCGCCGCGGCGCTCGACGAACTCCGTCGCCTTCGCCAGGTACTCCTGCTGGATCTCGAGCGCGCTGACCTCCTTGTTGTTGGCCAGGCGGATCTTGCGGCGGCCGGTGACGTCGTGGCTGACCTCGCGGATGGCCCGGATCGGGTTCTCCAGCGAGAGGTCGCGCATCACGACGCCGGCCTCGATCATCCGCAGGACGATGTCGGCGCTGCCCACCTTCAGCAGCGTGGTGACCTCGTTCATGTTCGAGTCGCCGACGATGACGTGCAGGCGGCGGTAACGTTCGGCGTCCGCGTGCGGCTCGTCGCGGGTGTTGATGATCGGCCGGCTACGGGTGGTGGCGCTGGACACGCCCTCCCAGATGTGCTCGGCGCGCTGCGACAGGCAGAACACGGCGCCGCGCGGAGTCTGCAGCACCTTGCCGGCGCCGCAGATCAGCTGCCGCGTGACCAGGAACGGGATGAGCACGTCGGCGAGCCGGCCGAACTCGCCGTGCCGGCTCACGAGGTAGTTCTCGTGGCAACCGTACGAGTTGCCGGCCGAGTCGGTGTTGTTCTTGAAGAGGTAGATCTCCCCGGCGATTCCCTCGTCGTGCAAGCGCTTCTCGGCGTCGACCAGCAGTCCCTCGAGGATCCGCTCGCCGGCCCGGTCGTGCGCGACCAGATCGGTGACGGAGTCGCACTCGGGGGTCGCGTACTCAGGGTGGGAGCCGACGTCCAGGTAGAGCCGGGCGCCGTTGCGAAGGAAGACGTTGCTGGACCGCCCCCAGGACACGACTCTGCGGAACAGGTACCGAGCCACCTCGTCGGGCGACAGCCGCCGCTGTCCCCGGTAGGTGCAGGTGACCCCATACTCGGTTTCTAGGCCGAAAATTCGCCGTTCCATGACGAAACACTATCTGCCTGGAGGGCGTGAACGGCAGTGACAACCGGCGGTTTCGCCGACGCACCGCGTACCGGCGTGGCACGCGCATCGCGTGTACGCCCGCGACCTGCGGATACACTGCCACCTTGATGAATATTCTGGTCACCGGCGGGGCCGGCTTCATCGGCTCCCATTTCGTCCGCACGGTGCTCGCCGACGCCATGCCCGGGCTGGCCGGCGCGCGGGTCACCGTGCTGGACAAGCTCACGTACGCGGGCAACTTCGCGAACCTGGGCCCGGTGGCGGAGAGCAAGCGGCTCGACTTCGTGCCCGGCGACATCTGCGATGCCGCCCTCGTACACACCGTGGTACGCGGGCACGACGCGATCGTGCACTTCGCGGCCGAATCGCACGTCGACCGGTCCATCCTGGCCGCGGCGGATTTCGCCACCACCAACATGATCGGCACTCAGGTACTGCTGGACGCGGCGCTCCGGCACGGCACCGGACGATTCCTGCACGTCTCGACCGACGAGGTGTACGGGTCGATCGACACCGGGGCGTGGACCGAACGGTCGCCGCTGTCGCCCAACTCCCCGTACGCGGCCACGAAGGCAGCCGCGGACATGCTGGCCCTGGCCTATCACCGCACGCACGGCCTGCCGGTCGTGGTGACGCGCAGCGCCAACAACTACGGGCCGTACCAGCACCCCGAGAAGGTGATTCCCCGCTTCATCACGAACCTGCTCGAGGGCCGCACGGTGCCGCTGTACGGCGACGGCAGCCAGATCCGCGACTGGGTGCACGTCGACGACACCTGCCGCGGCGTGACGCTCGCGCTGCTGGAGGGGCAGGCGGGCGAGATCTACCACATCGGCGGCAGCACCGAGCTGTCGAACCGCGATCTCGCCGGGCGGCTGCTGCTGGAATGCGGCGGGGATTGGAGCCAGGTGGTCAGCGTGGCGGACCGCAAGGGCCACGACCGGCGGTACGCGCTCGACGACGACCGGATCCGCCGCGAGCTCGGCTACCGTCCGCGCATCGAGTTCGCGGAGGGGCTGCCGGCCACGGTCCAGTGGTACCGCGACCACGCTGAGTGGTGGCGGCCGCTCGCCGTGGACTGACACCAGGCCGGGCCCTCGGTGCCACGCGCGGCCCGCCGTGCGTCGCCTCGGCGTGGCGGGGATGTGTCAGGATCCGTCGCCGTTGACGGCGTCGCCGGTCTCGTCGCCCTCGTCGTCCACGCCGGCCTCGGTGCGCGAGGCCTTGCCCGTCTCGGTGCGCGAGGCCTTGCCCGTCTCGGCGCGCGACGAGCCGGTCTCGGCGCGCGACGAGCCGGTCTCGGTCCGCGACGAGCCGGTCTCGGTCCGCGACGAGCCGGCCTCGGTCAGCGACGAGCCGGCCTCGGTCAGCGGATGACCGCCGTCCTCCAGGTCTTCCGATGCGGCCGAAAACACCGGCTTGTCCTCGGCGGGTGCTGGCGGTGCGACGTCGCGGACCTCGCCGGCGTCGCCGAGCTCCTTCTCGGGCACGTCCTTGCCACCCGACAGCAGCGAGGTCAGCGCCGCGCCGGTGATCCGACGGAACGCCCGGCCCTTGCGCCGCCGGTCCAGCACCGCGACCTCGAGCTGCTTCGCGTCCAGCTTACGGGGGTTTCCATTCTCGCCGCCCACGCTGCCCAGCGCCTCGGCCGCCAGCGCCAGCGCCGCGCCGATGCCGGCGTTCATGTCGTGGCGCTCGCGAAGCACGTTGGAGATCGCCTCGGCCTGGCCCCCCATCGCCATGAAGCCGGGCTCGTCCATCACCGACCCGTCGTACGTGATCCGGTACATCTCGTCGGTCTCGGGTGACGCGCCCACCTGGGCCACGCAGATCTCCACCTCGTACGGCTTCTGGGTCTCGGTGAAGATCGCGCCGAGCGTCTGCGTGTAGATGTTGGCGAGGCCGCGCCCGGTCACGTCCCGACGGTCGTAGCTGTACCCGTTGAGGTCCGCCATCCGGATGCCGGCGCGGCGCAGGTTCTCGAACTCGTTGTACCGGCCGACCGCGGCGAACCCGATCCGGTCGTAGATCTCGCTGATCTTGCGCAGCGACGTGATGTTCTCCGCGACCAGCAGGATGCCGCCCTCGTAGGTGAGGACCACGGCGGAGCGGCCGCGGGCGATGCCCTTGCGGGCGTACTCCGAGCGGTCGCGCTGGACCTGCTCGGGCGATGCGTAGAACTGCATGGCCACGGGTGGCTACTCCTTCGATGACCGGACGGCGGACGTTCGCGCGAACCCCGCGGCTCACCCGCCGGGGTTTCGCATCCGTTGCTCGACCACTTCCTCGGTCACCGCGGTGACCTCGGCCTCGGTGAGCCGGTGCGTGCTGTCCGCGGTCGCGGTCATCACCACCGGGTAGATCTTGCGGGTCAGGTCCGGGCCGCCGGTGGCGGTGTCGTCGTCGGCGGCGTCGTACAGCGCCTCGATCGAGAGCTTGATCGCTTCGGTGGTGCTGACGCCGGGCTGGTACCTCTTCTTCAGCGCCGCCTTGGCGAACAGCGAGCCGGAGCCGATCGAGTCGTAGCCGTTCTTCTCCTCGTACATGCCGCCGGCGACGTCGAAGCTGAAGATCCGGCCCGCCCGGGACGGCTCGGCCGGCGCCAGGTCGTAGCCGGCGAACAGCGGCACCACGGCGAGGCCCTGCATGGCGGCGGCCAGGTTGCCGCGCACCATACCCGCCAGCCGGTTCGCCTTGCCGTCGAGGGACAGCATCATGCCCTCGATCTTCTCGTAGTGCTCGAGCTCCACCTGGAACAGCCGCATGAGCTCGATGCCGATGCCTGCCGTGCCGGCGATGCCGATCAGCGAATACGCGTCCGCTGGGTGCACCTTTTCGATGTCCCGGCTGGCGATCAGGTTGCCCATGGTGGCGCGCCGGTCGCCGGCCATCACGACGCCGTCGGCAGACACGATGGCGACGATCGTGGTGCCGTGCGGCGCGATGTCGGCGGACAGGCCGGGCGGCAGCGGCCGGCGCCCCGGCAGCAACTCCGGGGCCGCCTGGGTCAGGAACTGCGTGAAGGAGGACGTCCCCGCATTGGTGAACACATCTGGAAAACGCCCGGATGGATCATAACCCGCTGCCACGTGGTTCCCTTCAAATACATGATCGCTTCAGCAAGGAGTTCGGGGCTGTCCCGGAACCGCCCGAGGCCGCCGCTGCAGTTGACGCACAATATCCCGCGCACCCAGCCGGTGCGATGATCGTGATCAAGGTGTTGAGGGTCGGCCGCTCCACAGATGGCACAGCGGCCCTCCTGGGCCGCCAGCATCTCGTCGAACTCGACCGAGCGTTGTCCGTGGAAGTTCTGCTCGTTGCGGTCGTCCAGCCCCCGTGGCATGTCCGGATCGCCCCCTTAGCGCCTACTGGCCGCGCCGTGCCTACTGACCGCCCTTTTGCACGTAACCTCGCACGAACTCCTCAGCGTTCTCTTCCAGGACCGAGTCGATCTCGTCGAGCAGGTCGTCGACATCCTCAGTGATCTCGGCGTGCCGCTCGGCGACCTCCGGGTTTGCCTCGGTGGTGACGTCCTCGACCTCTTCGTCGCGCCTGGCCTTGCCGGACTGTGACTGGCCGCCGGTGTCTCGGGTTGCCATCGGTGTCCCCCTTCATCTCCCCGATGCGACATCGGGTTGAGGAAAACCTACCTCGCACCTACGACGAAACCACCGCCGTGGCGCGTGTTTCCACCGGATCAACGACTCGTGATCACCTCGAGCAGGTCCTTGGCGCTCTCGCACTTGTCGAACAACGCGCCCACGTGCTTTTTGGTGCCTCGCTCCGGCTCCATCATCGGCACCCGGACCAGCGACTCCCGGCCCACGTCGAAGATGACCGAGTCCCAGCTCGCGGCCACCACCTCCGACGCGTATTGGGCCAGGCAACGGCCGCGGAAGTACGCCCGGGTGTCGTCCGGCGGCTCGACCATGGCCCGCCGCGTCTCGGCGTCGTCCAGCAGCGTCTTCATCGAGCCGCGCGCCACCAGCCGGTGGTAGAGACCCTTCTCCGGCCGCACGTCGGCGTACTGCAGGTCGACGAGTTGCAGCTTGGGCGACGACCAGGCCAGATTCTCCCGCTCCCGGTAGCCCTCGAGCAGCCGCAGCTTGGCCACCCAGTCCAGCTCGTCGGAGCACAGCATCGGGTCGCGGCCCAGCTTGTCGAGCACGGCCTCCCAGCGACGCAGGATATCGGCGGTCTGGTCGTCGACGTCGGTGCCGTACCGCTCGTCGACGAACAGCTTGGCCCGTTCGTAGTACGCCCACTGCAGGTCCAGCGCCGTCAGCCGGCGACCGTCGCGCAGCCGCATCAGGTGCCCCAGCGCAGGGTCGTGGCTGACCGCCTTGAGTTCCGAGACCGGGTCGGCGATGCCGAGCTCGCCGGTGAAGATCTTGTCCTCGATCATGCTGAGCACCAGCGCCGTGGTGCCCACCTTCAGGTACGTCGCCGTCTCGGACAGGTTCGCGTCGCCGATGATGACGTGCAGCCGCCGGTACTTGTCCGCGTCCGAGTGCGGCTCATCGCGGGTGTTGATGATCGGTCGTTTCAGGGTGGTCTCGAGACCGACCTCGACCTCGAAGAAGTCGGCTCGCGACGAGATCTGGAAGCCCGACCCGGAGCCGTCCTGCCCGATGCCGACCCGGCCGGCGCCGCAGAAGATCTGCCGGGTGACGAAGAACGGAGTGAGGTGCGCGACGATATCCGCGAACGGCGTCTGCCGGCGCATCAGGTAGTTCTCGTGCGAGCCGTACGAAGCGCCTTTGTTGTCGGTGTTGTTCTTGTAGAGCTGGATCCGGTGCGAGCCCGGGATCGTCGCGGCCCGCCGCGACGCCTCGGCCATGACCCGCTCCCCGGCCTTGTCCCAGCGGACGATGTCGAGCGGATTGGTGCACTCCGGGGTGCTGTACTCGGGGTGGGCGTGGTCGACGTACAGGCGGGCACCGTTGGTCAGTATCACGTTCGCCAGGCCGAGATCCTCGTCGGCGAGCGCGTCCGCGGGATCGTAGGCCGCCCCCGAGTACGTGAAGCCGCGGGCGTCGCGCAGTGGCGACTCCTCCTCGTAGTCCCAGCGGGCCCGGCCGCCGCGGTTCAGCTCCGGCCGCGCGCCGTAGGCGTTGACCACCTGCGAGGAGGTCACCATCGGGTTTGCGCCGGGCTGCCCGGGCACCGAAATGCCGTACTCGACCTCGGTACCCATGATCCGTCGAACGCTCATGCCGTGCCCGCCTTTCGCATGCGCTCGTGGCCCTCGCTTCGCTCGGTGCGCTCGCTCATGCCACCACCATGCCCGCCAGCTCGCTGCCCTTGCCCATGTATCGAGCCTAGACGCTCGTCCGGACGTTTCTCGCCCTGGCCCGTGCCCGCGGCGGCACGCTCGGTGGCTAACACCACCGCGCGGAGCAGATACAGCGAATAGCTGACCGCGCCGGGAAAGCGCAGCACGCGCCGAATCGGGCGGTGCCGCAACGCGGACCCGACCGCGAACGTAGCGGCGATCGCTGCCACATTCGCCGTCCAACGACGACGGAGCGGGCGAGGCCACGCCTCGCCCGCTCCGCGCTACGCCTTACAGGTACTGACCGGTGTTGCTGACCGTGTCGATCGCGCGGCCGGCCTCGGCGCCCTTGCCGCCGGAGACGAGCGTACGGATGTAGACGATCCGCTCGCCCTTCTTGCCGGAGATGCGGGCCCAGTCGTCGGGGTTGGTGGTGTTCGGCAGGTCCTCGTTCTCCCGGAACTCGTCGACGCACGAGTCCAGCAGGTGCTGCAGCCGCAGGCCCTTCTTGCCCGAGGTGAGGAACTCCTTGATCGCCATCTTCTTGCCGCGGTCGACGATGTTCTGGATCATCGCACCGGAGTTGAAGTCCTTGAAGTACAGGACCTCCTTGTCACCGTTGGCGTAGGTGACCTCCAGGAAGCGGTTCTCCTCGGACTCGGTGTACATCCGCAGCACGACGGCCTCGATCATGGCCGCGACGGTCATGTCCTTGTCGCCGCCGTGCTCGGCGAGGTCGTCCTCGCTGAGCGGCAGGCCCGGGATGATGTACTTGGCGAAGATGTCCTTCGCCGCCTCGGCGTCCGGACGCTCGATCTTGATCTTCACGTCCAGCCGACCGGGACGCAGGATCGCCGGGTCGATCATGTCCTCCCGGTTGGAGGCGCCGATGACGATGACGTTCTCCAGGCCCTCGACACCGTCGATCTCGCTGAGCAGCTGCGGGACGATGGTGTTCTCGACGTCGGAGGAGACGCCGGAGCCGCGGGTCCGGAAGATCGAGTCCATCTCGTCGAAGAACACGATGACCGGCGTGCCCTCGCCGGCCTTCTCCCGTGCCCGCTGGAACACCAGGCGGATGTGCCGCTCGGTCTCGCCCACGTACTTGTTGAGCAGCTCGGGACCCTTGATGTTGAGGAAGTAGCTGGTGTGCATCGCCTCACCGCGGCGCTCGGCGATCTTCTTCGCCAGCGAGTTCGCCACCGCCTTGGCGATCAGGGTCTTGCCACACCCGGGGGGACCGTAGAGCAGGATGCCCTTCGGTGGCCGCAGCTGGTGCTCCCGGAACAGCTCGGCGTGCAGGAATGGCAGCTCCACCGCGTCGCGGATCTGTTCGATCTGCGCGTGCAGGCCACCGATGTCGGTGTAGTCGACGTTCGGGACCTCCTCGAGGACCAGCTCCTCGACCTCGCTCTTGGGGATGCGCTCATACGCGTACGCCGAGCGCGGCTCGATCATGAGCGAGTCGCCCGCCCGTAGCGCGGAAATCTGCAGCGAGTCGGCAAGGTGGACGATGCGCTCCTCGTCGGCGTGCGAGACGACGAGGGCACGATCGCTGGGACCGCCATCCGGGCCGGCCAGGACCTCCTTGAGAAGCACCACCTCGCCGGTCCGCTCGTAGCCGAACGCGTCTACCACGTTGAGCGCGTCGTTGAGCAGGACCTCCTGGCCGCGCTTGAGCTCCTCGACCTCCAGGGACGGAGAAACCGCCACGCGTAGCTTGCGACCACCGGTGAAGACGTCCACGGTGCCGTCCTCGTGAGCGGCCAGGAATACGCCATAGCCGCTCGGCGGCTGGGCGAGGCGGTCAATCTCCTCTTTGAGAGTGACGATCTGAGCCCGGGCTTCCTTCAAGGTCGCCACGAGCCGGTCGTTGTTCTCGGTCAGTCGGGCCAGCTGCGCCTGCGTTGCCGCGAGCCGTTCCTCGAGCTGCCGTACGTGTCGGGGGCTTTCGGTCAACTTGCGCCGTACCAAAGCGAGTTCCTCCTGAAGGAACGCGACCTGGCTGGAGAGATCGTTGGCCTCTTTCTCCCAACGTGCGGCGCGTGAGTCCGCCTCGTCGCTACGTGCCACGTCCCACCTCCCCGGGGGCTCGAACGTCTTGCAGATAACACTAACCGGTGTGAGCCGGATTTCGACCCATGCAACACCCTCGTCACACACTCTTGATCGCTTCGGTCGGGCGCCCTCAGCAGGTTGTCGGACGCGTCCTGTACCGTCGGAACGGGCCATTCTTGGGAGGTGTCTGATGTCGGCGCAGACCGAGACGGACGAGCTGCAGGTCTGGGTGGATCAGGACCTCTGCACTGGCGACGGGTTGTGCGTTCAATACGCCCCGGAGGTCTTCGAGTTCGACATCGACGGGCTCGCGTACGTCAAAGACACGGCCGGTGAGCTGCTGCAATCCCCCGGCGTCCGCGCGGACGTGCCGGCCCGGCTGTGCCTCGAGGTGATCGACGCGGCCAAGGAATGCCCGGGCGACTGCATCCACGTCGTCCGCGCCGCGGACGACGTGGAAGTGGCCGGCCCGGACGCCGACTGAGCGCTCCGCAAATCAAGACCCTTTTCCGGTACGGCGTGGCGCCCGCGCGGAAAACGGTGGCGCGGCGAACGTCACAACGCGGAAATCCGACTCACAGAGTTGGACGGCCCACCAGTGACGCGACGACGCGGGAGAATTCCTCGAGCCGTGCGATCTGGCCCGGTCCGCCGTCGTCCAGCGTCTTGCCGAACCGCAGCGCGTCGTGGCGCAGCGTGGCGCGGCCCTCCTCCTCGCCGATGCCGGGCGGAGGCACCGCGTCGTCGATGGAGCTGAGCAACAGGTAGACGTCGATGCTGTCCACCCGGGCCTGCCCGGTCGAGGTACGCGTCAGCCGGCGCCGGCAGCCCACCTCGGTGACGGTCGACAGCGGCACCACCCGCAGCGACGAGGTCATCGCGCCGACTGGGCCGTCGCCGGGCGCAACGTCCTCGCCGTGCCACAGCACGAGGCGGCTGCCGTCGCAGATCACGACCTCCTGCCAGACGCCGTTCACCTCGTTGACGAAGCGTTCCAGGGTGAAGCACAGCACCGACGCGCCACGCAACACGCCGAACAGCGCGTCCAGCGCCACGTCGGGATCGCGCAGGTAGGCGCGCGCCGCCGAATCGATGTCCTGGTAGGGCGACCAGTCCGGAAACACCGCCGGCATCTCGTTGCTGCCGCCGAATGGCGGGGAACTCATCGCGCCCACCCGATCCTCCGCTCCGCAAGTACGCCCCGACGGAAACTACCCGACCGGGGTGACGCATCACACCCCGGTGCTATCTCCCACAGTGTCCGAATCAACCGCGTCCGAAGCCACCGCGGGCGCCTGGGCCGCCCGGCGCCGCGCGTACGCCTCGGCGCCCTTGCTCGGCTTGCGTCGCCGCGGCGGCGCGTTCACGCCGGGCGCCAGCTTGCGTGCCGACACGAGGAACGCGGTGTGGGCGATCATCCGGTGGTCCGGGCGGACCGCCAGGCCCTCGGCGTGCCAGTCGCGGACCAGCGACTCCCAGGCCCGCGGCTCGGTGAATCCGCCGCGCTCGCGCAGCGCTTCCACCAGCTCGGACAGCTGGGGCGTGGTGGCCACGTACCCGATCAGTACGCCGCCGGGCACGAGCGCCCGCTCGACCATGTCGAGCGCGTCCCACGGCGTGAGCATGTCCAGGATGATCCGGTCGAATCCGGTCTCCGTGGCGTCCGCGACATCGCCGTGGTGGAGGTGCCAGGCTGGATGCGGCCCGCCGAAGAACGCTTCGACGTTCTTGCGGGCGACCACGGCGAAATCCTCGCGCAGCTCGTACGAATGCAACTCGCCCGAGCCGCCGATGGCGCGCAGCAGCGAGCAGCTCAGCGCGCCCGATCCGGCGCCGGCCTCGAGGACCTTCGCGCCCGGGAAGACATCACCCATGGCGACGATCTGCGCGGCGTCCTTCGGGTAGATCACCTGGGCCCCGCGCGGCATGGCGAGCACGTAGTCGGCGAGCAGCGGCCGCAACGCGAGGTACGGCGTACCGCCGCTGGACGTGACGACGCTGCCCTCCGGCAGGCCGATCAGCGCGTCGTGGTCCAGCGCCCCGCGGTGGGTGTGGAACGACCTTCCGGGCTCGAGCACGACCGTGTGCTGCCGACCCTTCGGGTCGGTGAGCTGCACGCGGTCGCCCCGGCGGAACGGCCCACGATGTGCGGGCAGCGGGGTCGCGTCCGCGTCGCCGTCGGCCAGGCTGGTGTGCTGAACGGTCACTATCTCTCTTTCGTGTCTCGGCCTTCCGGGCCGGCTTGCCTTGACTACTTCTTGGCTGGGGCGGGGCGGCGGCTGACGCGGCGTGGCTCCAGCACGGTGACCAGATCGGCGACGTTGAGCACGCCCACCACATCCTCGCCTGCGGTCACCAGGTACTGCGCACCCGGGTGCGACTGCACGGCCCGGACCACCTGCTCGCCGGTCAGGCCGGCGGCCAGCGCGGGGAGAGCGTCGACGCTGCGCGCCACGGTATCCACCGCCACCCACGGGCGCCGGCCGACTGGTACGCGTTCCGCGCCCACCGGATCGACCACGGCGACGATCCGCCCCGAGGAGTCCGCGACGGCCAGCGCCACACCGGGCCGCTCGTCCTCCGAGGCGCGGCGCTGCGCTTCGCCCAGCGAGGTGCCCGACGGTACCGACAACACCGGCCGAGCCAGCGTCTTCAGGTCCACCAACGGGAACCGGCGGGTCATCCGCGCCAGCCGGATCGACTGCCCGGCGCCCTGCCACAACGTGAACACCACCAACAGGATGAACAGCAGGCCGAACAGCGTGATCACGCTCAGCTGGTACAGCGCGACCACCACGCAACCGGTCGCGAACGCGATGCCGCGGCCGGCCCAGCCCGCGACCTCGGTGGCCCGGTTCCGGTCCTTGATCAGCGCCCAGATCGCGGCGCGAAGGGCCCGGCCGCCGTCGAGCGGCAATCCCGGCAGGACGTTGAAGACGGCCACGATGATGTTGCTGGCCGCGACCTGGAAAACCACCTGGCCCGCGACGGTACGGTCGGGCAGCGCGAACGCGGCGGCGCTGGCCACGCCGCCCAGGATCAGCGACACGGCAGGCCCGGCCAGTGAAACCAGCGCGTCGACCCGGGGGTTCGGGGCGTCACGGTCCATCTCGGTCCAGCCGCCGAGCAACTCGAGCGTGATGCCGCGAACCACGATGCCGTAACGGCGGGCGGTCAGGGCGTGCCCGAGTTCGTGCAGGAGCACTGACCCGAGCAAGCAGGCCACGAAGCCGAGGCCCACGGCGTACCCGGCCGGGGCCGGCAGCCCCAGCTCGGCGCGGACGTAGTCGCCGTAGACGAACGTGACGAGGGCGGCCAGCAGGAACATCGAGGTGTTGACGTAAAGCGGGATGCCCAGCACGCGGCCGATCATCCGGCCGCGCCGGCCGGCTCGGGGCTGCTGCGCGCTGTCCTCCACGTCGTCGATGCTACGGAACAGGAGCCCGGGAACGGCGTCCGCGTTTCGTCGTACCCCTGCCCTAGCCTGTGCACCATGACGGCGCAGATGGTGAGTCCCGTGGATCCCGACGTCGTGGACCGCCCCGCCGGCCCGTCGCTGTCGCCGTCGCGGGCCGCGGACTTCAAAACCTGTCCGTTGCTGTTCCGCTTCCGCACGATCGACCGGCTGCCCGAGCTACCGTCCGCCGACCAGGTACGCGGCACGCTGGTGCATGCGGTCCTGGAGCGGCTGTTCGACCTACCTGCCGATGAGCGCACGCCGGAGGCCGCCGCGGCGCTCGTGGCCCCGGAGTGGGAACGGCTGGTGGAGCAGGAGCCGGCGCTCGCCGACCTGTTCGCCCAGGCCGCGGCCGCGGAGGAGGCGGCGGCCGCCGGCGGACCGCCAGTCTTCACTGACCCGGCCGTCTCCGGGCAGGCGGCGCTCGTTGACATGCCGATCGATCCGTTGCCCGTCAGTATGGCGGTCGACCCGGCTCTCGTTGACATGCCGACCGATCCGGCGCCCGTCTACGGGCCGATTGATCGGGCGCCCGTCGACGTGCCGATCGATCCGGCCGACGAGGCGGCGCGGTTGGCCGCCTTCCTCGCCAGCTCCCGCACGCTGCTGGACGGCTACTTCGCGGTCGAGGACCCGCGGCGACTCGAGCCCGCGGAGCGGGAGAGCCTGGTGTCCACACTCGTCGACGACCAGTTGCTGATCCGCGGCTACATCGACCGCCTCGACGTCTCCCCCACCGGCGACCTGCGCGTCGTCGACTACAAGACCGGCGGCGCACCGCGCGAGGCGTTCGAGGGCCGGGCGCTGTTCCAGCTGAAGTTCTACGCGCTGGTGCTGTGGCGTACGCGCGGCGTGGTGCCGCGGGTGCTGCGCCTGCTGTATCTCAAGGACGCCGAGATCTGCGACTACAGCCCGGACGCCGAGGAGTTGGAGCGCTTCGAGCGCACGCTGGTCGCCCTGTCGCAGGCGGTGGAGCGCGCCAAACGCGACCGCGACTTCCGTCCCAAGCCCAGCCGCCTCTGCGGCTGGTGCCGGTACCACGAGTTCTGCCCGGTATTCGGCGGCACCCCGCCGCCCTATCCCGAGCCCACACCGGAGGACACCGAGAATCTCACCCGGGCGGCGCCCGCAGAGCCGACGGCCGTCCCAGCCCCCGCCTCCCCCGGTGCGCCCACAGCGCCCGCGGCCAGCGCGGTGCACACCGCCGCCGCGGAGTTCGCAGTCCCCGCAACCCCCGCCTCCCCCGGTGCGCCCACAGCGCCCGCGGCCAGCGCGGTGCAAACCCCCGCCGCGGACGTCGCAGTCCCCGCAATCCCGGGCGGCCCTACGGTGAGTGCGAGCACGGAGCCCGCACCACCGGCCGTGCCCGCGGCAGAACCCGAGGCCGACAGATGAGCCCGCCGATCGCTTAGGGTGAGCGCGAGGCCGGATGCGACCGGTGCGGGAGGCGAGCTGTGACGGCGGGCGGTGACGGAGCGGCAGGGAGCGTAGGCGAGGCGGCGCGCAGGACGCCGGCGACGCGCCCGGCACGGCCGGTCGGGGTGCTGCTCGTCGATGCCGCGCCGATGCAGCGGTCCGGCCTGCGGATGGCGCTCGCCGGCGCTCAGGGGCTCGCGGTCGTGGGCGAGGCCGGGGACGGCGCCGAGGCGGTGGATCTCGCGCGACGGTTGCTGCCCGACGTGGTGGTGATGGAGCTTGCACTGCCGCGGCTGGACGGCTTCGCCGCGACCCGGGCGATCGTGGACGCCGGGCTGCCGGTGCGGGTGCTGGTGCTGACTGCGCACGACGGCGACGAGCACGTGATCGGCGCGATCGCGGCCGGGGCGGCGGGCTTCCTGCGCAAGGACGTGCCGCCGGACGATCTCGTGGCGACGATCCGCTGGATCGCACGCGGAGGCGCGGTCGTCGCGCCGATGATCCTGGCTCGGTTGCTGACCCGGTTCGCGGATGCGCTGCCGGACCCGGCGACGACGGCGACCAGCGCACTGGACGCGCTGACCGAACGGGAGCGGGAGGTGCTCGTGCACGTCGCGCGCGGCCATTCCAACGCGGAGATAGCGCGCGCTCTCATGGTCAGCGAGACGACGATCAAGACCCACGTCGGCCACGTCCTGACGAAGCTGCGCCTGCGCGACCGCGTCCAGGCTGTCGTCCTGGCCTACGAATCGGGCCTGGTCAAGCCCGGCGGTTGAACAAGTTCGCTCTCTCCCCGGCGGAGCTGACCTGCGCGCGGCGTTGCCGCGACTCAGGTAGATGGGCGCGGCAAGTCGAGTGCCGCCACGTCGCTGCGCCGCCCCCACGAACGATCCCGGAATCCCGGTCGCCAGAGCAGCTGTCCAGTCCCATGACACCTATCCCATGCGATGTCCCGATCCATCTGTCACCCGATCGACTCGGCTCGGGTGATCTCGACGGTGGGTCATGTCGGCCGGGCGGCTCACGTGAAGGCCATGGACACGGCGCTGCTGGCCGGCGTGAAGATCGACAATGTGCCGCCGTTCCGCGGTCGCGGACCGTCGTCACCGCCGGACTTCAGGCAAATCAGGCGATCGGGCACGGCGCCCGGGAAGCCGGCCACGGCTAGACACCCGACTGCGGCGACCGTGCACCCCAAGTCGCCCCCGGACCGACCCGGCCGTCCAAGGCGGGAACGGTCCAGGCGCGCCAGGTGATCATGGGGTTAGTGCGCCGTAATGCCTTGATTGTCCCGCGCTAACCCCATGATCAACGAGCCGGGGTGGTCGGGCACGTCGACCCGCCGGGGTTCGGGCGAATCAGGCGATCGGGCACGGCACCCGGGCAGCCGGCCACGGGTAGACACCGGACTGCGGCGACCGTGCACCCGAAGTCACCGCCAGACCAACCCGGCCGTCCTAAGTGGAAGATTGGTGGTGTTCCGGCGCCGCCGATCTTCCGCGCAGGCAGGACGCTCGCCGTAGCGGTCGCGGAACGTAGTCGCAGCCGGGGTTGGGTGAAGCCCCATCGGGGCGGGCCTATCGCGAACCCGGCGACCCGCGCGCCCCCACACAGACGACCAGCCCACGACCGGCCGCCCGCGCGCCCGCGACACACAGACGACCGGCCCGCGACCGGCCGCCCGCGCGCCTCCGGACACAAGCGACCGACCCGCGACCG
>DASYTU010000093.1:0-30935 GCA_036001925.1 Actinoplanes sp. | reverse complement strand
GCTCCACTCCAACGAGGGCATGATCCGGCTATCTGGATCAGAGCTCGGCGCTCTGACAGCAACGGCGCCCCACTGGACTCCTGTCGAGAGCGCCGAGCTCCTCACTCAGCCGGCCAGGGCCAGCTACGCCGCGCCGAACATCATCTGCAGACGCAAGGCAGCGGTAGGCCGCCGCCGAGCGATGACAGCGAGCCCATGCAGACCAGGCCGTAGCCATTCCGCTGACTAGCCGATTCGACTCACGACAGGTCCGAGAACGGAGACCAGCAGCGAGGTGTCAGCCGTATTTAGATGTAACCTGCAGGCCTCGATATTCTTGTCCTTGTTTCAGCTCCGACCAGTCCAACTGGTAGCCAGCTGCCGCGCTGAGCTGACGGAGGAAGGCGCGGAGTGTACGACCATTGCCCTCACGGAACGGGTGGCGAACATTCAACTCGCCATAGTAGTGAGCAAGGCTGGAGACGAATGATTCTCGGTTGAAGCCAACGAGATACCCGTCATCCACCAGCTCCCCCAGTACGGCGCTGAACTCGTCGTCGACATACCGCCAGTGGCAGAAATGCGCTCCAGGTTTGCTTATGTCAACGGTCCTGGTTTTTCCCGCCCAGGAGTAGACATCGCGGAAGAGAAAGTGATGAAACTTCTGCAGATGTGCCAGGCCGAAGTTCCCCGGTATCGAGGCGCGGGCAGCCTGGACGTCTCGGATTGACACCAGCCTGAATTCCGCCACCGCCAGAACATCGGGATCAGTAATCCCTAGCTTGTTGGCTAGACAGCCTGTCCCAAACTGTTCGTAGGGATCAGACACCTTTCATCCGTGCGATTTCCTCAGCGACCAACTCGTCGGCCGTCATCACGCCGGACGCGACATCACGGAGACGATCCTGCCAGCTATCGTCGAACTCGACGCCCTCCAACGCAGCATTGGCCGCCGCAAGGGCAACGGCTGTCTCGGTGTCGGCCAGCTGGCGTGAATAGTAAGCCTTCATCATTTCGCCGCTCAGCCGCACGGAGGATGGGGCCGACTCGGGCAGAGTTCCACGTGCTGCTCTCCAGGGAAGTTCGCTGTGCGTCATCCGGGAAAGCTCGATGGCAGTGAAGGCGCCGTACTCCGTCGCAACCCATTCGATCGTGCTGACCTGCGGCTGAGTCAAGCGCGATGGATCTCCGACGGGCCAGTCCGAAACCGTGTACTGCTGACGATGTTGACGATAGAGAGCAGGAACAACGGGTCCTTGCCGCCATGCCTCAATGGGTTCGTCGAAGAGTGGAACGCCATGCCGTGCGAGGTGCCATCCCTGACAGTAGTACACGAGCTTCTCGAGTTTCATCGCTGTCATAGTGCCGAGCGTTCGGAGGACCGCCGCAGCGACATCGTGCACCGTAGCCACGGTGACACCTCCTTTCGCCCTGCCACAAGACTATCGATACGCGTTCTGCGCAGTGAGATTCGAAACGCCGTGTCGCACTTGACCTTGGATTTTACACGTGCAAGACCTCGAAAGCTAGAACATTTGTTCTAACGTGCATGATCCATACACTTGCGAATGTGCCGCGCCTGGCTTCAGGACGGAGTCCGTATTCAGCCGGAAGATGCGACATCTGCGAGGCGGAACTGGTTTCGCGTGACGTGCGACTGGGTGCTCTAAGGCACCGACCCGCGGGGCAGGCGCTTGACCCCGTCGCGGCCGGCTCAGCCGTAGGTGCGCCGGCGTGCTACCTCGGCGAGAGTCACCGCGGCCGCGACGCTGGCGTTCAGCGACTCGATCGACGACGCCATCGGGATGCTCACCCGCAGGTCGCAGGTCTCCGCAACGAGCCGGGACAGGCCGCGGCCCTCGGAGCCGACCACGACCAGCAGCGGGCCCACCGCAGCCTCGAGCGAGTACAGGTCGGTCTCGCCGTCGGCGTCCAGGCCAATCGCGGTGAAGCCGGCCCGCTGGCAGGCCTTGATGGCCCGGGTCAGGTTGACCACCTGCGATACCGGCACGCGGGCGGCCGCGCCCGCGCTCGTGCGCCAGGCGGTCGCGGTGATGCCGGCGGCGCGGCGCTCGGTCATGAATACGCCGTGCCCGCCGAACGCGGCGACCGAACGGATCACCGCGCCGACGTTGCGCGGGTCGGTCACGCCGTCCAGCGCCACCAGCAGCGGCGTCGTCTGCTCGAGCGCGGCGGCCACGAGGTCGTCGAAGTCCTCGTACGCGAACGGCGGCACCTGCAGCCCGATGCCCTGGTGCAGCACCCCGCCAGTCATCCGATCGAGCTCGTTGCGGCCGATCTCCAGGATCGGAATGCCGCGGTCACCCGCGGTGCGGATGATCTCGGTGATCCGGTCGTCGATGTCGATGCCCTGTGCGACGTACAGCGCCGTCGCCGGCACGTCCGCGCGCAGCGCCTCGACCACCGGGTTGCGCCCGAGCAGCAGCTCTGGGCCCTCCTTGGTCGGGCTGGACTTGCGCCCAGGGGCAACCCGCGGGCCGCGCTGCGGCTGGAACCGGCCGCCGCGCTGGGCGGGCAGGCCGGTCGCTCGGCCGCCCCCGCGACCCCAGGTGGTGTCCTTGGTGCCGGGAATGCCGACCTTGGGCGCACGCCCCTCGGCCGCCGCGGCGCGGCGCTCCTGCTCCTGCTTGCGTGCGGTCTTGTCGGGCAGTTTCTCGGTTCCGGAGTAGCCCTTGTGCCACGGCCGTTCGTCGGCGGGCAGTGTCCGGCCGCGGCCCTTGAGCCCGGACCGGTTCTTGCCACCCGAGCCGACGGACGCGCCCTTCTTCGCCGCCGACCGGCGGCTGGGATTTGCGGAATTGCCCGGCATCAGTGCTGCTCTCCTACCGTCCAGCGCGGCCCGGTCGGAGTGTCCTCCACCTGAACTCCCGCGTTCTTGAGCTGGTCGCGGACCTGATCGGCGGCCGCCCAGTCCTTGCGCGCGCGGGCCTGCGCCCGCTGCTCGAGCGCGAGCGCGACCAGCGAGTCCACGACGGGCTTGAGGTCGCCGCCGCGCTCGGCGCCGCCCCACGCCTCGTCGAGCGGATCAAGACCCAAAACCCCGAGCATCGCGCGTACGGCGGTCAGCGCCCCACGGATGCGCGCCTCGTCGCCGGCGGCGAGCGCCGTGTTGCCCTCACGGATGGTGTCGTGCACGACCGCGAGTGCGGCTGCCGTGTTCAGGTCATCGTTCATCGCGGCCGCGAACTCGGGCGGCACGTCCTTGGGCCGGCCGGGACCGACGACATCGGCCGCGCGCTGCACGAATCCCTCGATCCGCCGGTATGCGACCGCCGCCTCCCGCAGCGCCTCGTCGGAGTAGTCCATCTGGGAGCGGTAGTGCGGCGTGGCCAAGTAGTAGCGCAACTCGACCGGTCGGATGCCCATCGCCGTCACTGCATCGACGTCGATGACGTTGCCCAGCGACTTGCTCATCTTGGCCTCGCCGAGGTTGAGCAGCGCGTTGTGCACCCAGTAACGGGCGAACGGCAGCCCGGCCGAGCGGGACTGGGCGATCTCGTTCTCGTGATGCGGGAACGTGAGGTCGAGCCCGCCGCCGTGGATGTCGAACTCGGCGCCGAGGTAGCGCCGCGCCATCGCCGAGCATTCGATGTGCCAGCCGGGGCGGCCACGGCCCCACGGCGACGGCCAGGACGCGTCGGCCGGCTCGTCGGGCTTCACGCGCTTCCACAGCGCGAAGTCGCGGAAGTCGCGCTTGTCCGGTTCGCCGCCGTCGTTCGGTGGACGCATGTCCTCAGGGTCCTGGCCGGACAGCGCGCCGTACTCGGGGAACGAGGGGACGTCGAAGTAGACGTCTCCATTGCCCTCGGCCGGCACGTACGCGTGGCCACTCGCGAGCAGTTCGCCGATCAGCTCGTGCATCTCCGGGATGTGCGCGGTGGCCAGCGGCTCGTACGTCGGCGGCAGCACGTTCAGCGCGCGGTAGTTCGCGGCCATGACCTGCTCGTTGGCGAACGCGATGGCCCAGAACGGCTTGCCCTGCCGGACCGACTTGTCGAGGATCTTGTCGTCGACGTCCGTGATGTTGCGGATGAACGTGACGTCGTACCCGGAATGCATCAGCCAGCGGCGTAGCACGTCGTAGTTGACGCCGGAGCGCAGGTGGCCGATGTGCGGGACGGATTGCACGGTGAGGCCGCACAGATAGATCCCGACCTGACCGGGCGTCATCGGGACAAAGTCCCGGACGGATCGGGTCGCGGTGTCATGCAGGCGGAGCGTCACCGTACAAGGGTACCGACCTTGCGAGCGGGCAACCGCCCCGCCCGGGTACCGGGCGGGGCGGTCGTCCACAGGTTCGCTCGCCAGCGAGCGCCGCCGATGAGATGCCGGTTATCAGGCGCGAGCCGCCGAGCGACAGCGAGGCCAGCCAGCTCAGCGACCGCAGCGACTGCGGCATCTCACCGGTTACCAGGCGCGAGCCGCCGAGCGACAGCGAGGCCAGCTAACTCAGCGACCGCAGCGACTGCGGCATCTCACCGGTTATAAGGCGCGAGCCGCCGAGCGACAGCGAGGCCAGCCAACTCAGCCGCCGACCGCCGCGTACGCGTCGACGATGCCGTATCCGTAGAAGCCGTTGAAGTCCGTGCCGCCGTAGCAGTAGGCGTCGAACTCCGTGGACCGGCCGACGTTGGTGTAGCTCTGCAGCCGCGGCTCCGGGCACGCGTGCTCGGCCGCGGTGCGGTAGAGCTGCGCCTCGACCGCGTCAGGCGACATGGTCAGGCCGCCGTTCCGCCAGTCGCGGTGCCCGTACTTGCTGGCGATCAGCGCCGCGACGCCGGCCGCGTGCGGCGATGCCATCGACGTGCCCTGCAGGTACGTGTAGTAGCCGCAGGCGCCGGACTTCGTGCAGTCCTTGAAGACCGAGCCCTCGCCGGCCGGCAGGATGTTGCCGTCCGCGTCCACCAGGCTTTCTTCCTGCAGGACCTTGAGCGGGTACGAGGACAGGATCTCGTTGCCGACCGTCCGGTAGGAGTCGGTGCCGAAGCCGTCGCGGAAGTAGCCGCCCGGTGCGGACACCGAGATCTGCTCGGTGCCGTAGTTGGAGTAGTCCGCCTTGATGCCGGACGGGCCGAGCGCCGAGACGCCGATGACGTGCGGTCCCTCGACCGGCAGGTCCCAGCACGAGGTGTTGTCGACCGGCCGCGGGTACGCGGTGTCGGCCGGGTAGTCCGGGCTCGAGATGTCGGTACGCGGCGCCCCGAGGTCCTCGTGGTTGTTGCCGAGCGCGCCGACCAGGGTGACGCCGTGCCGGTGCGCGTACTGGAGGCCGCGCCGCATGCCGGTGATGATCGCTTGCTGCTCGGCCTGCGCCGCGGGTGAATCGGCCGGGTTGGCCTTGCAGTTGTAGAGCCACGGGTCGACGTAGAACGACATGTTGATCACGTCGATGCCGACGTCGCCCGCGTAGGTGAGCGCGTTGACGACCGGGTCCAGGAAGAAGTAGCCCGAATCCTGGCCTCCCTTGAGCTCGACCAGCGTGACCTTCGGCGCGACGCCGGAGACGCCGGAGCCGTTCGCGGCCGCGCCGATCGTGCCGGCCACATGGGTGCCGTGGCCGCCGTCGTCCGTACCGACCGGGTCGATACAGCTGGCCACCTCGCACGGGCCGTCGATGTCGGTCAGGTCGGGGGCGAAGTTGCGGGACAGCCGCCGGCTGAAGTTCGGGGCCAGGTCGGGGTTCGTGGCGTCGAGGCCGGTGTCGAGCACACCCACGGTCACGCCGCGCTCGCCGGGCTCGATCTTGCGGGCCTGGTCCGCGTGGATCATCTTCAGGCCCCAGAGCTTGTCGTCCAGTGGGTCGAGTGTGGACGCACCGCTGTGGTGCGAGCCGCCGGATAGACCGGCCTCGGGCCGTTCCAGCGCCGGAGCCTTCGGTGCGTAGCCGATCGGGCGGGCCGGGCTGGCGCCGATCAGGGCGGGCGAGGCTGCGACGCGGGTGGCGAAGTCGGATTGCGGGGACGACACACGGAACATGCCGACCGCGTCATTCCGGCTGACGACCGTCCCGCCGGCGGCGGTGATCGCGGCGACGGCGGCGGAAGCGCTCACCCCGTCATCGGCGACGACGGTGTATTCGATGGTGGTGGCGGCCGAGGCGGTCCCCGGAGTGATGGCCAGGAATGATGCCAGGGCGGTCGCGGTGGCGACGGCACCGGCGGCTAGTCGTCTATTCATGGGGGGCATTCCATCGAATGCCGCCGATACCCACAAGACCCAGACGCTACGGACGGGTCATCCGGAGCACGTCCAATGCCTCATCGAGTTGCTCTTCGGAGAGCCTGCCGCTCGAAACATGACCACGCTCGATGACCACGTCCCGGATGAACTTGTTCTCGCTCAGGGCCTGCTTGGCGATCGCCGCCGCCTCGTCGTACCCGAGATAGCGGTTGAGCGGCGTTACGATCGACGGCGAACCCTCGGCATAGGCACGCATCGTGTCGAGGTTCGGTTCGAGGCCGTCGATGCAACGGTCCGCCAGCATGCGCGCGGCGGCGGCGAGCAGCCGGATCGACTCCAGGATGTTGCGCGCCATCACGGGCAGCATCACGTTGAGCTCGAAATCTCCCTGCGTACCGGCGAACGCCACCGCGGCATCGTTGCCGATCACCTGCGCGACGACCTGCCGTACCGACTCGGGTACGACCGGGTTCACCTTGCCGGGCATGATCGACGAGCCGGGCTGCAGGTCCGGCAGGCGCAGCTCGCGCAGGCCGGCGCGCGGACCGGAGCCCATCCAGCGGATGTCGTTGACGATCTTGTAGAGGCTTACCGCGACCGTACGGAGCTGTCCCGACGCCTCGACCAGGCCGTCGCGCGCGCCCTGCGCCTCGAAATGGTTGCGTGCCTCGGTCAGCGGCAGCCCCGTGGTCTCGCGCAGGTTCGCGATGACCGCGGCCGCGAAGCCGGGTGGCGTGTTCACGCCGGTGCCGACGGCGGTGCCACCGAGCGGGAGTTCGGCGAGGCGGGGCAGCGTGCTGTTCAGCCGGTCGATACCGTTGCGCACCTGCGCCGCGTACCCGGAGAACTCCTGACCCAGGGTGACCGGCGTCGCGTCCATGAGATGCGTACGGCCGGATTTGACCGCGTCGGACCACGAGTCGGCTTTCGCCTCCAGCGCGGCCGCAAGGTGGTCGAGCGCGGGGATCAGGTCACCGATGATCGCCGCGGTGGCGGCGAGATGGATCGAGGACGGGAAGACGTCGTTGCTGGACTGCGACGCGTTGACATGGTCGTTGGGGTGCACCGGACGGCCGAGTTCGCGGGCCGCGAGCGTCGCGATGACCTCGTTGGCGTTCATGTTCGACGAGGTGCCCGACCCCGTCTGGAAGACGTCGATCGGGAACTGGTCGTCATAACCGGATTCTGCGACGTGGGCCGCGGCGGTGGCGATCGCCTTGGCAAGATCCTCATCCAGTACGCCCAGAGCGGCGTTGACCTGGGCGGCAGCGCCCTTGATCTGCGCCAGCGCCTTGATGTGGGCGGACTCGAGGCCGCGTCCCGAGATCGGGAAGTTGGTCACGGCCCGTTGCGTCTGGGCCCGCCACAACGCGTCGGCCGGAACCCGGACCTCGCCCATCGTGTCGCGTTCGATGCGGTAGCCGCTGTCGTCAGTTGTCACGCCTCCATCGTCTCCCCGCCGACCGGCTCGCGCAGTAGATCCGCGGCGCTCAGTTGGACGGCACGCCGCGCGGAACGTATCGTCCCGAGAGTTTGACGTTCCCGACGAACAGGATCTTTCTCATGCGACCCGCCATCCTGGCCGTGGCCCTCGGCGGCGTTCTGCTGGCCGGCACCGCCTGCGACAGCGAGGCGAAGACCCCCCGCGCCGCGGCCCCGCCCGCCGCCACGCCGTCGTCGGTGCCGACCAGTCCGGCGCCCGACTACTCGGCGAACACCAAGCAGATCTGCAGCAAGCTCGAGAAGGTCTTCAACCAAGACCTCGAGGGTTTCGGCACCCAGGTCGGCAAGATGATCGCGTACAAGGAGGCGAAGCAGACTGCCGAGGCTGCGAAGGCCCAGAAGGCCGCTGGTCAGGCGCTGAAGGACGTCGGTGCGAAGGTCAAGCAGGAAACTTCTGTCGCCCAGGACCCGGAACTGAGGGTGGCCGGCGCGGCGTCCGCGGCGAAGTTCGCCAAGAGCGCGAACGACACCGCGTTCTTCGACAAGATCAAGTCCACCCAGGACCTCAGCCGCACCATCGAAGGCCAGATGACGGAGTGGCTCAACCCGGTTGCGGGCTACTGCGCTTGACCCTTAACGGCGGGCGATGCTGAGGACCGGCTTGGTGACCTCGGCGAAGAAGTCGTTGCCCTTGTCGTCGACGACGATGAACGCCGGAAAGTCCTCGACGTCGATCTTCCAGACCGCCTCCATGCCGAGTTCCGGGTACTCCAGGACCTCGACGTGCCGGATGCAGTCCTGTGCCAGCCGCGCGGCCGGCCCGCCGATCGACCCCAGGTAGAAGCCGCCGTAGCTCTGGCAGGCACGGGTCACCTGGGCGGACCGGTTGCCCTTGGCGAGCATCACCAGCGACCCGCCCGCGGCCTGGAACTTCTCGACGTACGAGTCCATCCGGCCGGCCGTGGTCGGGCCGAACGAGCCGGACGCGTAGCCCTCGGGGGTCTTGGCCGGCCCGGCGTAGTAGACGGCGTGGTCGCGCAGGTACTGCGGCATGGCCTCGCCCGCATCGAGGCGCTCGGCGATCTTCGCGTGCGCGATGTCGCGGGCCACCACCAGCGGTCCGCTGAGCGAGAGCCGGGTCCGGACCGGATACTTCGAGAGCAGTGCCCGGATCTCGTCCATCGGCTGGTTGAGATCGACCTGCACGACCTCACCCGACTCCAGCTCCACGTCGGGCAGGAACCGGGCCGGGTCGGTCTCCAGCCGTTCCAGCCAGACCCCGGACGGCGTGATCTTCGCGATCGCCTGGCGGTCGGCCGAGCAGGAGACCGCGATCGCCACCGGGCACGAGGCGCCATGCCGGGGCAGGCGGATCACCCGGACGTCGTGGCAGAAGTAGCGCCCGCCGAACTGCGCGCCGATGCCGAAGTCGCGGGTCAGCTCGAGGACCGCCGCCTCCAGTTCGACGTCGCGGAAGCCGTGCGCAGTCATCGACCCCGAGCCGGGCAGGTTGTCCAGGTATTTGGCGCTGGCCAGCTTGGCCGTCTTGAGCGCGTACTCGGCGCTGGTGCCGCCGATGACGATCGCCAGGTGGTACGGCGGGCATGCCGATGTCCCGATCAGCCGCAGCTTTTCGTCGAGGAACTGCATCATCCGCGCGGGATTGAGCAGCGCCTTGGTCTCCTGGTACAGATACGACTTGTTGGCCGAGCCGCCACCCTTGGCCATGAACAGAAACTTGTACGCGTCCGGCTGGCCGCCCGGGTCCTCGGCGTACAGCTCGATCTGCGCCGGCAGGTTGGTTCCGGTGTTCTTCTCGTCCCACATGGTCAGCGGCGCGAGCTGCGAATACCGCAGGTTCAACCGGGTGTACGCCTGGTAGACGCCCTGCGCGATGGCCTCCTCGTCGCCGCCGTCGGTGAGCACGTGCCGGCCCCGCTTGCCCATGACGATCGCGGTACCGGTGTCCTGGCACATCGGCAGCACGCCTCCGGCCGCGATATTGGCGTTGCGCAGCAGATCGAGCGCGACGAAGCGATCGTTCGGCGAGGCCTTCGGGTCGTCGATGATGGACCGCAGCTGAGTCAAGTGCGCCGGACGAAGGTAGTGCGCGATGTCGTGCATCGCCTCCGCGGTGAGCTGCGTGATCGCCGAGGACTCCACCGTGAGGAACCGCACCCCGCCCGGCCCATCGACCACGTCCACGCCTTCGTCGGTGACAAGGCGGTAGTCGGTCAGGTCACTTCCTGTCGGCAACAGCGGCGAGTACGAGAAAGCGGCGGCTCTGCTCATGGGCCGCAACTCTAGGCCAGTGATCGGAGAAGGTGCGAACCGCTTCGGCTCCGGCCTTTTGTGATTCTCCGCGCCGTCCGAAGGACCAGGCGCCGGTAGCCGGCACAGCCGCTGCCGGTTGGATCAGCGGAATGGCAGGTAAGCCATGTCGCGGCCGGACACCAGGATCATGCCGGCCGGACCGACCGCGAACAGCTTGGCGTCCGTACGGACATCGGCGAGCACCGCGCCGCCGGCCGGCGCCACGGCGGTGATCCGGCTCGGCTTGGTGTTTGCCACGATCGCCGCGTACGGCGTCAGCGCCGCACTCGCACCGTCGTTGACCGAGCGCCGCCAGCTCGCCCCGCTGCCGAACGCGATGGAGTGCACCGTCGACCGGTCGGCGCTCCGGATGATCGCGAAGCCGTCGTCGACCGCGAGCACGTCTTCGTCCTTGGCGCCGTGCCAGAGCACCCGGCCGTCGGACGCGGCGATCAGCTCCTTGCGGCCGTACGGGTCGACGCCCAGCACCACGTCGTACCCGCCGGCCGGGTCCTTGTCCTGCTTGCACGCCGAGCCGTTGTCCGCGGTACGCAGGTTGAGCCCGTCACGCGACCACACCCGCTGCCCCGACGGCGGGTCGGTGGCGACGACGCTGTAGTAGCAGGTGCCGTCGCGGGCGGTACCGGTGACCGTCAGCACCCGGCCACCGGCCACCGCCACGCGCTGATCCCCGGCGGGCGACGCGGTCTGTACGACCCTCCCGGACGCGGTGTCCACGACGCGTACCTTGCCGTCGTCGGGCAGTCCGATGAGGCCCGGCATGAACGACGGCCCGGCCGCGTCATCGTCGACCTGAGGCGAGGTTAGCGGGTGCGTGTCCGGCAGGTCGGGGTTGGACGCGTTGAGCACGAAGCCGATGCCGCCCGTGCTGACCGTCCACAGTGGCCGGGCGCCGTGCGGGTCCCAAGCGGTGAGCACGCAGTCGGCACCCTTCCCACACCGCAGGTCGAGGATCGCGTCGGCGTACGTCCAGACCGCGGTGGCCTGCGTGTCCTGGCGCCGCACGGCGCCGCTGCGCGGGTCCAGCACCTGGTAGCCCTTGGTGAGCAGGCGGCCGGTGACGACCACCGCGCCGCCGCCGTCGCCCGCGACCGCCGCCCAGTCCGCATCGGACTGCCAGAGTCTCACGCCGGCGCCGAGTCCGAACGCCTCGACCGAGGTGCGGTATTCGACGATGACCGCGGTGCCGGCGATGGCGACGCTCTGCGGCGTGCCGCCGAGGCGCTGCTGCCACTGCGCAGCCCCGGCGGCGATCGGCTCGGTCGTGTTCACCCAGGTCCAGATCTTGGGGAACGGGTTCCAGACGCCGGTCGTGGCCAGGACGAGGAGGACCACGCCGGCGAATACCGTGAAGCCCTTCCACCCTGGTCCGCTGTCCGAGGCCACGCTCGACACGCTAACGAGATCGACGGTCGTGCAGACGCAGGGCGAAAAGCCCGTGTCGAACCGTTATGGGGTATTAGCGGCGGATTGGACCAACGGCAGCACCCGATACGGGATCAGCTCGGCCAGCGCGATGATCGTCGAGGCGCGGACTATGCCGTCGTACCCGACGATCTGGTCGATGACCCGCTGCAGGTCGGCGTTCGAGCGGGCCACGATGCGGCAGAGCACGTCGCCGGCGCCGGTGATCGTGTGCGCCTCGAGTACCTCGGGGATATCGGCGAGATGCTCCGCGACGGCGGTGTGCCCGTACCGTTGGCTGATCTCCAGGGTGACGAAGCTCGTCACGCTGAAGCCGATCGCCTCGGGTGCGACGTCCGGGCCGAAGCCCTTGATCGCGCCGCGCGCAATCAGTTTGTCCAGACGGGCCTGGACCGTGCCGCGAGCGACCGCCAGGCGCCGCGAGAGTTCCAGGACGCCGATCCGCGGCGCCGCGTCGAGCAGTGCGAGCAGCTTCGCGTCCAGCGTGTCGAGCTGAACATCTTGTACAGCCATGGTGATCAATGATGCTACCGAATGCACAGACTGACCAGCGCTTCGGCCAACGTTTGCTCAACTACTAAAACGGGGCCAGCCTCTCGTTATGACCCAGATGATGGAACACGCGACCGACACCGCTGACGTCTTCCCCGTCCAGGGTATCGACTACCTGCAGTTCCTCGTGGGCAACGCGAAGCAGGCGGCCCACTACTACTCGACCACGTTCGGCATGACCTGCGTCGCGTACCGCGGGCCCGAGCAGGGCTATCGGGACCACGCCGAGTACGTGCTAGTCAGCGGCGCCGCCCGGTTCCTGATCACCGGCGCGGTGCACGCGGGCGCACCGGGCGCCGAGCACGTGGCAAAACACAGCGACGGCATCTACGACATCGCGCTGGCCGTGCCGGACGTGGACGCGGCGTTCCGGCACGCGATCTCCGCCGGCGCCCGCGCCGTCAGCGAGCCGCACGACCTCACCGACAAGCACGGCACCGTCCGGCTCGCCGCCATCGGGGCCTATGGCGACACCATCCACACACTGATCGACCGGTCGCAGTACGACGGGCCGTTCGTGCCGGGCTTCGTGGCCCGTGGTCCGATCGTGGACCGGCAGCCGGCCATCGACGCCGGCCTGCAGCCCAAGCGGTTCTTCCAGGCCATCGACCACGTCGTCGGCAACGTGCAGCTCGGCAAGATGGACGAGTGGGTGGAGTTCTACCGCCGTGTCATGGGCTTCACCAACATGGCCGAGTTCATCGGCGACGACATCGCCACCGAATACTCGGCGCTGATGTCGAAGGTGGTCGCGGACGGCAGCCGGAAGGTGAAGTTCCCGCTCAATGAGCCGGCCGTATCTCGGCGCAAGTCGCAGATCGACGAGTACCTCGAGTTCTACGGCGGCCCCGGAGCCCAGCACGTCGCCGTCGCCACGAACGACATCCTGGGCAGCGTCGACGCGATGCGCGCGGCCGGGTGCGAATTCCTCGACACGCCCGACTCGTACTACGACGACCCGGAACTGCGGGCGCGGATCGGCACGGTCCGGGTGCCGATCGAGGAGCTCAAGAAGCGCTCGATCTTGGTCGACCGGGACGAGGACGGCTACCTGCTGCAGATCTTCACCAAGCCGGTGCAGGACCGGCCGACTGTCTTCTTCGAGCTGATCGAGCGGCACGGGTCGCTCGGCTTCGGCAAGGGCAACTTCAAGGCCCTGTTCGAAGCCATCGAGCGGGAGCAAGAGCTTCGAGGGAACCTGTAACACTGTCTCCGTGACGCAACCATCCGACGAGGCCGCGGGCCGGCCGCCGACCGGCGGCCCGGCCTCCGCCTCCGGTACGCCGAGCTCGGCGGCGGTACGCCCCCCGACGCCGCTCGCGTACGGGCCGCCGCCGGGTTATCCGCCGGGGGCGTACTACGCCCCGCCGCCCGGCTACCGGCCCATGCCGCCGCCCTCGCTGAGTCCGGGCGGCCAGCCGCTGGCCGACTTCGGCAACCGGCTGCTGGCGTACCTCATCGATACCGCCATCATGGTCGGAGTGACGCTGGTCGTCGCGCTGCCGGTGTTTCTCATCTTCATCTTCACGGTGATGCGGGAGACCATCGAGAACACCACGCCCGACGGCACGGTCCCGGGCGATGTCTTCGGGGAGTTCCTCCTGATCGGTCTGCTTCTCGAGTTCGGCCTGCTGGTGTTCGTCCTGGCGGCGTACTACGTCTACGAAGTCGAGATGATGTACAAGTCGGGCCAGACGGTCGGCAAGAGGGTGATGAAGCTCCGCGTGGTCCCGCTCGACCCGGCACTGCGACTGACCCGGGGTATGGCCGCCAAGCGCTGGCTGGTCCAATACGTGGGCGGCGCCATCCTGCCGTTCTTCAGTTACCTCGACGGGCTCTGGCAGCTGTGGGACAAGCCGTACCTGCAGACACTGCACGACAAGTTCGCTCAGACCGTCGTGGTAAAGGTGTCGGCATGAGTTCCCTGCCCGCCGGCTGGTACAAGGATCCGGCCGACACCTCGACCCAGCGCTATTGGGACGGCGAGGGCTGGCTCGGCCAGGCCATCCCGGCCGACGCGGTTCCGCCGGACGGGCCCCCGCCGCAGGAGCAGCCGGCGGCTCCGGAGCCGCCTGCGGCCGCGGCGCCGGTACCGTTCCCCAGCCCGCCGCCGGGCGCTCCAGGCCAGCCACCGGGCTTTCCCGGCCAGCCGCCGGGCATTCAAGGCCAGCCGCCGCAGGCCTGGGTCCCGCCGCAGGCGGGCGGGGGCGTCCCGCCACAGCAAGGCTGGGGCGGCGTGCCGCCGCAACCGCCGGCCTGGGGCGCGCCGCCGCCGGGCTGGACCCCGCCGCCGGGCTGGACACCGCCGCCAGGCTGGGGTCCTCAGCAGGGCATGCCATTTCCTTTCCCGTACCCGGTGCAAGCCCGCCCGCACGGCTTCGCGCTCGCCAGCCTCGGATCGCGCCTCATGGCTCGCATCCTCGACATCCTCGCCGTGTTCGCGCTCAACGTGGTGGTGAACGGCTACTTCGCGTACCAGTTCGCGCAGGAGTTCGCGCCGATCTGGCGGGCCGCGATGGCCGATCCCTTCGCCGAGCAGCCGCAGCCGTCCGCGCGCATGGAGAGCCTGCTCTGGACCATGCTGATCGTGGCCACGCTGCTCTGGCTGCTGTATGAAGCGCCGTCCACGGCCAGTCGCGGCCAGACGCTCGGCAAACGGATCATGCACATCAAGGTGGTCCCGCTGGAGAACACCGAACCGCTCGGCTTCGGCCGCGCGTTCCGGCGTTGGGCCCGGCTCGGCCTGTGGACGCCGCTCTGGGGCTGCGCCGGGCTGGGCTTCCTGCTGCAGCTCATCGACTCGGCGTCGCCGCTGTTCGACCCGCAGCTGCACCAGGCCTTGCACGACCGGACGGCACGCACGGTGGTCGTTGCGCTGCCGCCGAACGACCGGCAGACCGTCGGTACCACTCACGGTGGCGGCTCCTCAGGAGGACAACCATGACCCGGCTGACCCGCGCCGACCTGGACGCGCTGCCCAGCTACGTACCCGGCCGTAACGTCGCCGATCTGGCCCGCGAGCTGGGCATCGCCGAGGCGATCAAGCTGGCAAGCAACGAGGTTCCGTTCGGGCCGCTGCCCGGCGTACCCGAGGCGATCGCGGAAGCGGTCGGCTCGTCGCACCGCTACCCGGACATGGGCGTGGTGCAACTGCGGAACAAGCTCGCCGACCGGTACGGCGTGGACGCCGACCGCGTGGTGACCGGCTGCGGCTCGGTCGCGCTGGCCGAGCATCTCGCGAAGGCGGCCTGCCTGCCCGGCGACGAGATCGTCTACTCATGGCGGTCGTTCGAGGCGTACCCGATCATCTCGGCCGGCGTCGGCGCGACGAGCGTGCGCGTACCCAACACGGCCGGGCACGAGCACGATCTGGCCGCCATGGCGGCCGCGATCACGGACCGGACCCGGGTGGTGATGGTCTGTAATCCCAACAATCCGACGGGTACGAGCATCCGCCGCGACGAGATCGATCGCTTCCTGGCCGACGTGCCGTCCGACGTGCTGGTCGTGCTCGACGAGGCGTACCGGGAATTCGTCACGGACGATCAGGTCCCGGACGCCCTCGAGACCTACGGCGAGCGTCCCAACGTGGTCGTGCTCCGCACGATGTCCAAGGCCTGGGGTCTGGCCGGCCTACGGGTCGGCTTCCTGGTCGGGCAGCCCGAGGTGGCGGCCGCGATCCGCAAGGTGGTCACGCCGTTCTCGACCAGCGTGGTCGCGCAGGCCGCGGCGATCGCCGCGCTGGACGCCGAGGACGAGGTCAAGCGGCGCTGCGCGTTGGTGGTCGCCGAGCGCGACCGGGTCACCGAGGCGTTGCGCAAGCTCTCCGTGGACGTACCGACCAGCCAGGCGAACTTCGTCTGGCTGCCGCTGGGCGATCGGTCCGCCGCGTTCGGCGCCGCGTGCGAGAGCCGCGGCGTGATCGTCCGTGCGTTCCAGCCCGACGGCGTACGGGTGACCATCGGTACCCCGGAGGAGAACGACGCGTTCCTGGCGGCCGCCGAGGCGGCGCTCGCCTAACCCTCTCGTCCCCGGGGCCCCGGCGTCGGCCTCGTCACCGCCGAGCGACTCCCGGGACGGTGACGTCGACGGCGAGGAGGCGGCCGGTGCGGGCGCCGCTCATCACGGCCGTGTAGTCGGCGGCGTTGATGTAGAGCGTCGGTTGCGCGGTTCCGCTACTCAACGCGCAGGCGAAGGCGCCGCGATCCAGGCCGACGGTCTGCCGCACTTGACCACCCTCGGCGACCCGTACGCAGTGCTGGTTGGGCACGTCGGCGTACCAGACCGCGCCCTCCGCGTCGATGCAGATGCCGTCCGGCGCGGCGTGGTCGAGTTCGGCCCAGACCCGGCGGTTGGTCAGGCCACCGTCGGGCTCGATGTCGAACGCGGTGAGCCGGCTCGCGTACGACTCAGCAACGATCAGCGTGGCGTCATCCGGCGTCACGGCCATGCCGTTGGGGAACATCACGCCGTCGGCGACCGGCCGGGCCGACCCGTCGGGCGTGGCCACCACGATGACGCCTGGCGCGGGCTCGCCGCCCGGAAAGTCGAAACCGATGTTGTTGACGTAGGCGTTGCCCCGGCCGTCCGCGGCGATGTCGTTGTACGCGTACGGCCCGGCCAGCCCGGTGAGGTCGGCGTGCGTGACCAGTGAGCCGTCCGGCTCCTGCCGCAGCAGCCGCCGTTGCGGCCCGGCGATGACGAGCAGGCGCCCGTCGGGAAGCCAGTCGATGCAGAACGGCATCCCCTGCACCCGCGCGACCACGTCGGGCTTGCCGGCTTCGTCGAGAACGATGACGTCACCGGCGCCCCAGTCGCAGAACCAGACCCGCCCGTCGTGCCACCGGGTCGATTCGCCCATCACGATGTCGTCCAGCAGCACCCGCGGCTCGGTCATCCGCCAAGCCTAAGGCGCGGCCGCGATGATGACCGTTTCCACGGTGAAGTAGTAGTGGACCGACGCCGGAGCCGGATCGTCGAGGCGCTCGACCGCCACGTACCCGTCCGCGATCTGCCACAGGCCCGGCGTCCAGGTCGTCTTCTCGGTGCCGACGGCGAGCGCGAACGCCGACCGCACCGCCCCGGTCCGGGCGTCCAGGGTGTCCAGCTCACGTGTGCTCGTCAGCAGGTGGACGGCGCCGCGCGTGGCGCCCAGCACGGAAACGGTCTGTCCCGGCGGCGCGGACCAGCGCCATGCTTCGGCGCCGGTCAACGACCCCAGGGCAAGCACCGCGCCACCGGAGATGGACAGGGCCAGTCCGGCGGCGAGGACGCTCCCGGACGCGTCCAGCTTCGGCGCCCGGACGGGGTACGCGCCGGACGCCAGCCAGGCCCTCCCCGCGGCCGCACGGAGGCCGCCACATCCGGAACGGGCGACGTCGCAGGCGAGCGGCACGTATGGCCCGGGCGGCCATCCGGGAAGATGTGCTCCGGTCGCGGCCTCGTAGACGGCGCCGCCACAGGCGAACTGGCCGCCGGCCGTGGTGAAGCCGGCGGAGCCGCAGTCGGCGGTCGTATGGGCGCGCCACCGCACGGCGCCGGTGATGGCGTCGTACGCGGCGATCCGCCGGCCGCCGGCCGCCAGGACCGTGTCGCCGGCCGTGTAGAGCCCGGGCGGGGCCCACACGGTCGCCGCTCCGGTCCGGTCCCCGACGTAGCCGCCGGCTGGCGGCCCGGCGGCGCGCCAGGCGATGCCCCCGGTGCGGCCGTCGATCGCCACGAGCTTCCCGTCGGACCAGCGCGTGATCACCGTACTGCCGACCGCGACCACGCCGTTCACCTGCGCGGGCCAGCGCCGATAGGACCACCGCGGCGTGTACGACGTCTTGGCGTCGACCGGCGCATCCGCGCGCACCTGGCGCTTCGCGGCGAAGACCCGGATCCGACCGTCGACGATCAACGGCGCGGCCGCCGTCTTGCCGGTGACGCCGGGAGCATGGATCGCCGGGGCCGGATACGCGTCGGTGGCCTGCGCCAGCACCTCGGCCGGGGCGAACACCCGCCACACTACGAGACCGGCGGCGGCCAGCAGGACGGCCGCGGCAAAGGACACGCAAAGCCGCCGAAGAGTCACCAGCGGACCCTATCGAGCGAGCCCCGCCGGTTTGGAACGGCTCGGTTGGCGCAGGGCGGAACCGCTCGGTTGGCGCAGGGCGGAACCGCTCGGTTGGCGCAGGGCGGAACCGGCTCGGTTGATCATGGGGTTAGGACGGCGATTCGTCCGGTTCGGCCGGCCTAACCCCATGATCGACGGGGAGGCGCGGCGGAACGGCTGCGAGCGCCGCGAGCCGCCGAGCGAAGCGAGGCCAGCCAGCTCGGCCAGCTCAGGCGGCCGCGGCCAGGTCGTCCAGGTCGCGGCGGAGTGCGCCCTCGACGGTACGGGCCGCCAGGCCGCCGAAGACCAGCGCCAGGAGGCGACCGGCCGGAGCCGTCGGCGTGCCGTCCTGCACGACCGTGACCATCGTGCCGCCACGGTGCCGTCCCTCGATCACCGGCACGAACGTGTACGTCATCCGGTAGTCGGCGCCGATACCGGGCGACGCCACCACGAAGCGCTCCGGGATGACACACTCGCGTACCCGGAACTCCTCCGTGATCTCCGTACCGTCGGCCATCGTGCGGGTCTCGCGCCACATCGTCCCGGCACCGAACGGGCCCGGAGTCAGCATCTCGACGCGTGTCACGGTCGACAGCCAGGTGCAGCGGCTCGGTAGGTCGGTGAACACGCGCCACACCTCGGCAACCGGCGCTTCGATCAATCGTGTGACCGCGACCGTCGACATAGCGTGACCTCCCGCGTACACCGTACGGGGCATTGCGGTTCTCGAACAGTAACTAGCCGACCACGGTTCCGGTCACCGAGCCCAGGCCGATCGGCGAGCCGGACGCGCCCGCGGCGGTGGCGCTGATCGTCACCGTGTCGCCGTCGGCGAGGTAGCCGCGGGTGGACCCGTCGGCGAGCTTGACCGGCTCGGCACCGCCCGTGGTCAGCTCGAGGAACGATCCGACCTGGTCGCGGGCCGGCCCGGACACCGTGCCGGAGGCGAACAGATCGCCGGTGCGCACCGAGGCGCCGTTGACCGTCAGGTGTGCGAGCTGCTGCGCCGGGGTCCAGTACATCTGCGCGAACGGCGGCGTCGAGACCCGGGTGTCGTTCCAGTCGACGGCGAGGGAGATGTCCAGCGCGAAGCCCGCCGGCTGGAGGTAGTCGAGCGGCACCGGCTGCTGCGCCGGCGGTGGCACCAGCGCAAAGGCCTCCAGCGGTACGACCCACGGCGAGATCGATGTGGCGAACGACTTGCCCAGGAACGGGCCGAGCGGTTGGTACTCCCAGGCCTGGATGTCCCGCGCGGACCAGTCGTTGACCAGCACCACACCGAAGACGTGCTGGGCGAACTCGTCCGGCCGGATCCGGGACCCCGGCAGGCCCACGACGAAGCCGACCTCGGCCTCGATGTCCAGCCGCTGCGTCGGGCCGAAGACGCCGTCGCCGAGTTGCCCGGACGGCCGGACGATCGGCGTACCCGATACCACGACCGTGCCCGCCCGGCCGTGGTAACCCATCGGGAGGTGCCGCCAGTTCTTCGGCAGCCCGGGACGGTCCGGGCGCAGGATCCGGCTGGCGTTGGCGGCGTGGTGCTCGGACGAGTAGAAGTCGACGTAGTCCGCGACCTCGAACGGCAGGTGCAGCTCGACCTCGGCGAGCGGCATGCGTAGCGGGGCGATCTGCTCCGAGGTGATCAACTCGACGATCCGGGTCCGGACCGCCGACCATTGCGGCCGCCCGAGACCCATGAACACGTTCAACGTGGGCTGCCGCAGCGCCCCGCCGGCCAAGATCAGGTCGGCGGCCTCGGCCCGGGACAGGTCCAGCACGTCGTCGCCGAGCCGTACGCCGATCCGGCGCACCCCGTCCGCGCCGCTGAAGACGCCGTAGGGCAGGTTGTCGATCCCATAGCGGGAGCTCACTCGAAGCCACCGTTGATGAGGCCGAGGCGGATCAGTTCGGTCAGGGGATCCATCACGTCCGCCGTACCGAAGCCGACCCAGAGCGGCCGCGGCCCGTCGCGCCGGGCCCGGGCCGGCTCGACCAGCGGCACCGGATGCGTCGCTGCCAAGGCCTCGGCGACCTCGGCCACCTCGCCGCCTTCCACCGCGTAGAGAGCCGCGACCAGCACGTTCAGGAATCCGTGATGGGTGAAGCCGGTCTCCGGGTCGGTGTGCCGCAGCGCATGCCGCAGCCCGGCCGCCAGCTTGAACGGCAGGTTCCGGTCCCGGCAGGCACAGACCACGGCGGCCAGCTCGACCGGTGTGGGGAACAGCTCGGCGGCAAGCCCGCCGACCCGGAACTTGGGCGCGATCCGCAGCCCATCACCGCGGGCCGCGGCGACCGTGTCCAGCGCGGCCAGTAGGCCCCAGCTGAGCGGGATCTCGGCGTACACGTCAAGGTCCTGGTGATCCGCGGCGAGCCGGCGCAACGCGCCCAGGCCCGGCTGCGGGTCCTCGCCGCGGCGCGCGACCGCGGCCTCGACGTGGCGCACGACGGCCCCGGACGCGCGAAGCTTGGCCACGGCCGCGGGCAGGCTGCCGATGGCACCGTCGTTGACGACCCCGACCGCTAGTCCGGCCGGCCGGAAATCAAGATCGACAAGCGACGACGGCAGCAGGAACGACCCGACCAGATCGTGGTACCAAGCGCTCTTGTGCTGGGCATGCGCGGCCAGAGCCTCGGCGACAACGGTGATGCTCGGCGCCAGCACGGACGCGTCGTCGACGAGCCCGGCGAACAGCGGCGGCACCAGCGTTGACACGAATACTGAACCTAATGGACGCTTCGAGAAGCGGACAACAGCGTCCGTTATGTCGGCATAAACCAGGTGGGAGGCAACGGTGCCGTACTACCGCAGTGTCGGGGAGGTGCCGCACAAACGGCACACCCAATTCCGCCGCCCGGACGGCGGGCTCTACTCGGAAGAGCTGATGGGCCAGGAGGGCTTCTCGTCCGACTCGTCCCTGCTCTACCACCGCCACCCGCCGACGGCCATCGCCTCGGCCGAGGTCTACGAGCGGCCCGCGATCGCCCAGACCCCCAACCTGCCGCTGAAGCCGCGGCACCTGCGTACCCACAAGCTGGACGCGGGCCCGGCGGACGCGGTGCTGGGCCGCCGCTCGCTGCTGGCCAACGGCGACATCCGGATCGGCTACGTGGTCGCGGACCGGCCGTCGCCGCTCTACCGCGACGCGGTCGGCGACGAATGCCTGTATGTGGAAGCGGGCACGGCCACGGTCGAGACCACGTTCGGGGAACTGCGCGTAGGGCGAGGTGACTACGTCATCATCCCGACCTCCGTCGTGCACCGGATCGTGCCGGACGGCCCGGTCCGCATGCTCACGATCGAGGCCACCGGACACATCGGCCCGCCGAAGCGCTACCTGTCCCTACGTGGCCAATTCCTCGAGCATGCGCCGTACTGCGAGCGCGACATCCGCGGCCCCGCCGAGCCGATCCAGAGCGACGGTACGGACATCGAGGTCTACGTGAAGCACCGCGCCGGCTGGACCCGGCACGTGTACGCGCGGCACCCCTTCGACGTCGTGGGGTGGGACGGCTGCCTGTACCCGTGGGCGTTCTCGATCCACGACTTCGAACCGATCACCGGGCGGGTGCACCAGCCGCCGCCGGTGCACCAGACGTTCGAAGGGCCGAACTTCGTGGTCTGCTCGTTCGTGCCGCGCAAGGTCGACTACCACCCGCTGGCCATCCCGGTGCCGTACAACCACCACAATGTCGACTCCGACGAGATGATGTTCTACACCGGCGGCAACTACGAGGCGCGCCGCGGTTCCGGCATCGAGCAGGGCTCGATTTCGCTGCACCCGTCCGGCTTCACGCACGGACCGCAGCCCGGCGCGGTGGAACGCGCGATCGGCGCTGAGTTCTTCGACGAGCTTGCCGTCATGATCGACACGTTCCGCCCTCTCGACCTGTGCGACGCGGGACTGTCCGTCGAGGACAGCGGGTACGCCTGGACCTGGAACCGCTGACGCCTTTCCGGTCGGGCCTGGCCGGATCAACGACAGACATCCGCTGATCGCGGGCGGACGATGCATCCATGCGGGTGGCGTTCGATCCGGCCCGGGACGCGTTCGCGTTCCGCAACTCCTTCGTCAACAAGATCTCGTTCGCGGGAATCCCGATCGCCGAGACGCGGGGGCGATGCGGTGGCATGGCGTTCGCGGCACTGGACCACTGGCATGCCCGGATCCCGGTGCCGGAGACCGCGACGTTGCCGCCGGATGGCGACCCGCTCGCCGACTACATCTACCAGCGGTTGCACACCAGCATGCTGGACAACTGGGCGAAGTTCGTCCTTTTCATGCACACCCCCGACCACCGGACTCCGCTCGGCGGGATCGGGGTCTCCCGGATGGTCCGGGAGCAGGAGTTTCCCAAGCTGAGGACGCTGCTCGAGCAGGGCCTGCCGCAGCCGCTCGGGCTGACCCAGTCGCGCAATGTCGGCGGCCTCTCCCGCGACCACCAGGTCGTGGCGTACGGATACGAGCAGGACGCCACGAAGACCCGGATCTTCATCTGGGACAACCGGTACGGCCGCCGCGAGGACGTTCTGGAGTTCACCACCAGGTACGTACGGGCCGACCGCGCGGTGCGCCAGGGCGACGGCAGCCAGTGGCGGGGATTCTTCGTGGAGCGATATACGCGGCGCGTACCGCCATACGTCGCCGGCGGAAGCGGGG
The DNA here is from genome assembly GCA_036001925.1 of Actinoplanes sp. Taxonomy (GTDB): domain Bacteria; phylum Actinomycetota; class Actinomycetes; order Mycobacteriales; family Micromonosporaceae; genus Actinoplanes. The sequence goes on along the minus strand of DASYTU010000093.1, from coordinate 8,246 downwards.
AGCCGGCCATCGGCCGGCTCCCCGATCTCCCCTGAGAATCAAGCTCAGTTGATCGTGAACTGCTCGCCGTAGACCGCGAAGTGCAACGGCGTGTTCAGGTCGAAGTTGCCGTTGTTCAGGAAGACCCGCTGGGCGGTGTCCACCCGGGACGTGTCCGAGTGCGCCTCCTCCTTCTTCATCTCGATCACCCGCTCGTCGAGGAACGCGTTCAGCCAGGTCCTCTCGTTGCCACCTTGCGCCGGCGGCTTCGCCTTCTTGAGCGCCCGGCTGCGGATCGCGCGCATGCCCTCGTACCCGTGCATGACGGACGCGTCGTAGTAGGCGAACTGGCCGAGCGCCCGGACGCCGTCGGCCTTGCCGTCGGCGACCGAGGGGTTGAAGTAGACGCGGTCCCGCTCGGCCTCCTGCGCGGCCTGGAACACCGGGTCGGCCGCGGCGGTCTTCCAGTCCCGGGTGAAGTTCGGGTCCAGCCCCGCGTGCGAATCGGTGCCGTTGACCCGGCGCAGCGCCGGCAGGTACTTGGCCAGCACGTTGCTCGGTTTGGTGTTCGTGTACGCCTCGACGAGCTCGAGCAGGTCGCCCGTGCCGGTGCAGAACCCGATGATGCCGGCCGTGTAGCCACGCCCGTCGCCGATGTCCTCGATGTACGCGAACTGGGCCCGCCAGTCCAGCGACGAGTTCTCGGCCGCCGACACCAGCTGCATGGCGACGTCCTTCTTCGCCGGATTGTCGAGATTCACGCCGCTGCTCGGCGGCGTCGTGGGCGGCTTGGTCGTCGGGGCCGGGGTGCCGCCGGGCAGCGTCCATTGCTGGTTGGACCCGTTGCTGCAGGTCCAGATCTGCAGCCGGGTGCCGTTTGCCGAGCTCCGTCCGGTGGCGTCCAGGCACTTGCCGGAGCCGGTGTTGACCAGGGCGCCGTTGGACACCGTCCAGTTCTGCGCGCCCGTCGCATTGCAGTCATAGAGCTGGATTTTCGCTCCGTTCGCCGTCGCGGCCGCGGTCACGTCCAGGCACTTCCCGAGTGCGCGGATCGTGTTGTCGTTGTCACCGACGGTCCACCTCTGGGCGGCGGTGCCATTGCAGTCGTAGAGCTGCACGGCGGTGCCGTTGGCGGTCGACGCGCCGGCGACGTCGACGCACTTGCCGCCGATGCCGATGATCGGTCCGGCGGTCGCGGCGCTCGCCGGCAGCAGCCCGTAGGCCAGCGCGGCGGCCGGAATCAGCAGACCACCGGCGAGGTAGGCGACCGTCCTCTTGCGACGGAACAGGGATCTGGGGGTGGGGATGGTCATGGCGCTCCTCTGGGAGGTGGGGGTGGGTCCCGAGGGATGACTGGCACGGCGCCGGATCCGGGAGATCCGCCGCCGTCGGCGTTGGGCAGTCACGCTACGTCAGTTAAAGTGGTTTATCAATCCCCATCGATTGACAACTCGATCCGCTGTTCAGGACGATTCCCGAGCGGGAAAGTGACCCTTGACACAGTCGAGGTCCGGGCCTACCGTCCGTGCTAATTGTTAGCTCGTTTGCCAATCATCCGGGAGCGGTCATGTCGCGACTGGCGGGCTCGTCGAAGCTGCTTCGCGCCATGAACGAGAGCGCGGCGCTGGCGCATCTCATCGACCCCGGCATGCTCACCCGCGCCGATCTGCGCAAGCTGACGGCGCTCTCCACGCCGACCATCTCCGAGGTGCTGCGCCGCCTCACGGACGCGGGCCTCGTCTCGGTGGTCGGGCACAACAGCGGCCGCCCCGGGCCGAACGCCGAGATCTACGCCGCCAACCCCGACGCCGCGTACGCCGCCGCGGTGTCGGTGCGCGACATCGGCGCGAGCGGCGCCCCGTCCGTGGTCGCGGCGCTGTGCGATCTGGCCGGGGTGGTCCGGGCGCGCTTCGAGTCCCGCATCGACTTCCTGGAGACAGATCCCAAGACCGCGCTGGTGGACGTGGTGGCGAGATTGCGCGACGAGACCGGCGTGCCCGCCGAGCGCCTCCGCCACGTGCAGATCGGCGTCGCCGGCTCGTACGACGCGCGGACCGAGACGATCCGCCACGTCGAGGTGCCTGGCTTCGGGCGTACCGGACTGGTGCCCGAGATCGCCACGGCGCTGGGCACGCACGTCGGCGTCGACAACGATGTGAACCTGGCCGCCGTCGCCGAGCGCCGCCGCGGCGTCGGTCGCGACGTGGACGGGTTCGCCCTGCTCTGGCTCGGTCAGGAGGGCCTCGGTCTGGCCATCGATATCGGCGGGACACTGATGCGCGGCGCTCGCGGCGGTGCCGGCGAGATCGGTTACATGCCGCTTTACACACCCGACTCCACGCACCGCAAGGTCGACCTGCAGGATCTGGTCGGCGGCCCGGCGGTCCTCGCCCTGGCCCACGACAACGGCGTCTTCGGCCGTACCCCTCTCGAAGTGGTCTCGAACGCGGCGGCCGACCCCGACGCGGCCGGCGAGTTTTTCGCTCAGCTGGCCGATCGGGTATCGGTCGGCCTGGCCGCCGTGATCGCCGTCCTCGACCCCTCCCTGGTGGTGCTCGCCGGCCAGGTCGCCCAAGCCGGCGGCCAGACGCTGCTGGCCGCGGTCAACAGCGCGATCCTGCGCGCCGCGCCGCTGGAAAGCACGATCGCCGTCACCACCATCCATGACGACGCGGTGCTGCTCGGCGCGCTCGACGCCGGGCTCATCGCGGTCCGCGAAGCCCTCATCGCCTCGATCCGCGACAACTAAGCCCCCATCCTGAGAGGACCGACATGAACAAACGGATACCTCATGCCCTTTTGGCGGTCGGTGCGGCCGCGCTGCTCGCGGCCGCCTGCACGCCCGCACCGAAGGAGAACAAGGTCGCCGATCCCGGTACGCAGGTGTCCGGCACCGTCGAACTGTGGCACTTCTTCACCGAGCGGGAGGCCAACGCGATCGAGTCCGTGGTCAAGGACTTCCAGTCGACCCACCCGAACATCACGGTGACCATCAAGTCCGGCCAGGACGACTCGAAGGTGACCCAGGCCATCGGCGCCGGCAAGGGGCCGGACGTCGGGCTCTCCTACTCGACCGACATCGTCGGCAAGTTCTGCTCGTCGGGCGCGTGGGTGGACCTGGCGCCGTACATCAAGCGGGACAACGTCGACCTCACCAAGCTCAACGCCACCACCCGGCAGTACACGGAGTTCGACGGCAAGCGCTGCGCGATGCCGTTCCTCGCCGACGCGTACGGCCTGTTCTACAACAAGGACCTGTTCGCCAAGGCGGGCATCGCCGGGCCGCCCAAGACGCTCGACGAGCTCACCGCGGACGCCAAGAAGCTGACCGTGAAGAACCCGGACGGCTCGCTCAAGACGGTCGGCTTCCTGCCGCTGTTCGACTTCTACGAGAACGCCGCCGCGCACCTGGCCCCGGCGGTCGGCGCGAAGTGGCTCACCGACGACGGCAAGTCCGCGATCGCCGCCGACCCCGCCTGGAAGACGCTGCTGACCTGGCAGAAGAGCCTGGTCGACTGGTATGGCTACGACAAGCTGCAGAAGTTCCGGGCCGGCCTGGGCGACGAGTTCAGCGGGGACAACGCATTCCAGAAGGGCCAGGTCGCGATCAACGTCGACGCCGAGTACCGGCTGGCGTTCATCAAGGATCAGGCGCCCAAGCTCAAGTACGGCGTCGCACCGCTCCCGACCACCGACCCGGCCCGCTACGGCGCCGGCTACGTCACCGGCAACATCCTGGGCATCTCCAAGAACGCCAAGAACCCCGAGGCCGCCTGGGAGCTGATCAAGTACCTGACCACCGACGACAAGGCCATCGTCAAGCTGGCCAACCTGATCAAGAACATCCCGACCACGACCGCGTCGCTCGCCGACCCGGCCCTTCAGGTCGACCCCGACTTCAAGGCGTTCCTCGACATCTTCGCGAACCCGAACTCGTCCACCACCCCGCCGTCCGCGTCCGGGCCGGCGTACCAGGAGACGTTCGGCACGTTCCTGACCAGCTGGCAGGCCGGCAAGGTGAAGGACCTCGACACCGGGCTCGCGGACGCCGACAAGAAGGTCAACAACGTCATGACGCTGGGCGGTTGACGGTGGTCGCCGGGTCCATCCCCCAGAAGAAACCCCTGAGGGTACGGCTGCGCCATCACGCGACGGTCCTGTCGTTCCTGGCCCCGGCGCTCATCGGCATCGCGGTGTTCTTCCTGTATCCGCTCGTCTCCGCGGTCTACTTCTCGTTGACGAAGTTCGACCTGCTGTCGGTGCCGCAGTGGGTCGGGCTCGACAACTACAAGCGGATGGGCGAGGACCCGTACCTGCTCCAGTCCGTACGCAACACGCTCTGGATGGTCGTGGTCTTCGTCCCCGTCCGCATCGTCAGCGCGATCGCCCTGTCGATGCTGCTCACCCAACTGCGGCGCGGCGCGAGCGCCTTCCGGACGATCTTCTACCTGCCGGCGCTGGCGCCACCAGTCGCCGCCACGATCGCGTTCGTATACCTGCTCAAGCCCGGCACCGGGCCGGTGAACACGTTCCTGGCCCACATCGGAATCCAGGGCCCGCTCTGGTTCAACTCGCCGGCGTGGGCCAAGCCGTCGCTGGTGCTGCTCGGGCTGTGGGCCATCGGCGACATCATGGTGATCTTCGTGGCCGCGGTCCTCGGCGTCCCCGCCACGCTCTACGAGGCGGCGTCGTTGGACGGCGCGAACGCCTGGCACCGCTTCCGCTACGTCACCATCCCGACGATCCAGCCGGTGATCCTGTTCGCGACGGTGACCGGCGTCATCTACACGTTGCAGTACTTCGACCAGGCGGCCGTCGCCGGCTCGATAGCCAGCGGGCAGGCCACCGTCGGGGCCGGGATCTCGCAGAACTTCGGCTTCCCCGAGGGCTCCACGTTCACCTATCCGCTCTGGCTCTACACGGTCGGGTTCCGGTACAACGCGCTCGGCTACGCGAACGCCATGGCGGTCGCGCTCTTCGTCGTCGCGTTCGCCGTGACCGTCTTCCTGCTGCGCCGGTCCAAGGCGTTCTCTGGAGAAGAATCATGACGGCGACACTCGACGCCCCTCCGGCGGTTCTCCAGGGAACCGCGCCCGACCGCCGGATCCGCCGGCAGCACCGGCTCGCCTGGATCGCGAAGCACAGCATCGCGATCGTGCTGGCGATCATGTTCGTGACGCCGGTCGTCTACCTGGTGCTGATCTCCTTGATGACCAGCGACCAGGCGCTGACCAGTAACTATTGGCCCGACACGTGGCACTTCGACAACTACGTACGTGTCTTCCAGGTGACGCCGCTGCCGCGCTACCTGCTGAACACCGTGATCTACGCCGTGCTGGCGACCGCGTTCATGCTGTTGTCCAGCATCCCGGCGGCGTACGCATTGGCGAAGTTGCGCTTCCGCGGCCGCAACGTCCTGTTTCTCACCATCATTTGCGTGATGATGTTGCCGCCGCAGGTGGTGACCGTCCCGCTCTACCTGATGTGGGCGCGGTACGGCCTGACCGGCACGATCTGGCCGCTGATCCTCCCGATGCTCTTCGGCGACGCGTTCTCGATCTTCCTCCTTCGGCAGTTCCTGCTGACGATCCCGAACGATTACCTGGACGCGGCGCGGGTCGACGGCTGCGGCGAGTGGCGCACGCTGCTCCGGGTCGTCGTGCCGATGGCGCGGCCGGGCATCGCGGCCGCCGCCCTGTTCCAGTTCTTCTACGCCTGGAACGACTACTACGGGCCACTGCTCTACACCGGCGAAAACGAGAACTCCTGGACGCTGTCGCTGGGGTTGGCGTCGTTCCACAGTGCCCACCACGTCGACTGGAACCTGGTCACCGCGGCCACCGTACTGACCATGGCGCCGATCATCATCGTGTTCTTCTTCGCCCAGCGCGCGTTCGTGCAGGGCGTCACGCTCACGGGGGTCAAAGGGTGAAAATCGCGGTGGTCGGCGGCGGCTCGACGTACACGCCGGAACTGGTGGACGGGTTCGCGCGGCTGGGGTCGATGGTCACGGAACTGGTCCTCATCGATCCCGCCGCGGACCGGCTCGCGGTAGTCGGCGCGTTCTCGCAGCGGATCTTCCGGCGTTACGGGCACCCGGGCTCGGTCACCTGGACCACCGATCTCGACGCCGGCGTGACCGGCGCCGACGTGGCGGTCATCCAGCTGCGAGTCGGCGGGCAGACCGCGCGGATCAGCGACGAGACGTTCCCGCTCGCCTGCGGCTGTGTCGGCCAGGAGACCACGGGCGCGGGCGGCCTGGCCAAGGCCCTGCGTACGGTCCCGGTCGTGCTCGATGTCGCGGACCGCGTCCGCGCGCGGGCTCGCGACGGGGCGTGGATCGTCGACTTCACGAACCCGGTCGGCATCGTCACGCGCGCGCTGCTCGACGCCGGCCACAAGGCGGTCGGGCTGTGCAACGTGGCGATCGGCTTCCAGCGCCGGTTCGCGGGCCTGCTCCGTGTCGATCCGTCGACGGTCGTCCTCGACCACGCCGGCCTCAACCACCTCACCTGGGAACGCGCGGCCTACGTGGACGGCGTCGACCGCCTCCCCGAGCTCCTCGCCCGGCACCTGCCCGAGCTGGCCGAAGAGGTCGAGATTCCGGCCGAGGTGCTGGCCACGCTGGGCTGCGTCCCCTCCTACTACCTGAACTACTTCTACAACCACGACAAGGTCGTGCGCGAAGAGCGGGACGCGCCGACCCGCGGTCAGCGCGTTGCCGAGATCGAAGCGACACTGTTGGACATGTATCGAGATCCCTCACTCGACGAGAAGCCCGCGCTGCTCGGCGAGCGCGGCGGCGCGTACTACTCCGAGGCCGCGGTCGGCCTGATCGCGGCGCTGCACGGTCTCGACCCCGAGGGCGTCCACTCGGTCAACGTCCGCAACGACGGCACCCTGCCGTTCCTGCCGGACGCGGCCGTCGTCGAGGTCTCGGCCCGGGCCGGCGAGCGCGGCCCCGCACCGTTGCCGGTCACGCCGTTCGCGCCCGACCAGGCCGGCCTCATCACCGCGGTCTGGGGGTACGAGGAACTGGCGCTGGACGCCGCACTACGGGGCGGCCGCCAACGGGTGTACCGCGCGCTGCTCGCCCACCCGCTGATCGGGCAGCACGAGTACGCCGACGCGCTCGCCGACAAGCTCATCGCGGCCGGCAGCCAGTACCTGGCCTGGGCTCGATGAGAGCGCTCTTTCTGGCGATCGACGGCGGCAATTCCAAGACCGACGTCGTCCTGGGTACGGCCGAGGGCGAGGTCCTCGGCTTCGTCCGGGGCCCGACATCGTCGCCGCACGTCGTCGGCCTGCCCGGCGCCCTCACCGTCCTCGAGTCCCTGATCGGCGAGGTGAAGACGGTCTCGCAGGTGGCCGCGGACACGGCCATCGACCTGGTCGCCGTCTACCTAGCCGGCGCCGACCTGCCGATCGAGGTCAACCAACTACAGGAGGCCGTCGCCGCGCGGAACTGGGCCAAGACGTCCATCGTGGACAACGACTGCTTCGCGCTCATGCGCGCCGGCACCGCCATGCCCGACGCGATCGCTGTGGTCTGCGGCGCCGGCAACAACTGCGTGGGCCGTACCGCCGACGGCCGGACCGCACGCTTTCCCGCCCTGGGTCCCATCTCCGGCGACTGGGGCGGCGGCCACGACCTTGCCGAGCACGCGCTGCGCTACGCCGCCCGCGGCGAGGACGGCCGGGGCGCACCGACCGCGCTGACCGCCGCGGTGGCCCGACACTTCAATCGACCGACCGTCGAGAGCGTCAGCGTCGCGCTGCACCTCGGTGAACTGCCGATGTCCGCCATCCACGAACTCTCTCCCGTCCTGTTCGAGGTGGCGGCCACGGGCGATCCGGTCGCTTCGTCCCTGGTAAACCGCCAGGTCGACGAGATCCTGGGCCAGCACCGCGTGGCGGCCGATCGCCTGCGACTGCGCCGGTCACCACACGCCCTTGTCCTGGGTGGGGGGGTGCTGCGCGCCCGCCATCCCCAACTGCACGACCAGGTGGTGGCGGGCGCGCGTGCCCAGGCGCCGTACGTGCAGATCAGCGTCGTGACCTCCGCGCCGGTGGTGGGCGCCGCCTTGCTGGCGCTGGATGCGCTGGGCACGTCGGCGCGGTACGAAGGTGCCCTGCGTGCCGCGATGAACCGCACCCCGACCCCGGCCAGGTCGGTGACCGCAGCCCTGTCACACGCCGCGTCCTGGACCACGGCCGCGAACGCCGCCGAGCCCTCCGCCCAGGCGGGGGCAGCTCGCGTGGACGGC
>DASYTU010000092.1:0-5485 GCA_036001925.1 Actinoplanes sp. | reverse complement strand
GGAGTGAACCGGCTGCCCGAGGCTGCGATGACATGTCCTGACCCGCCTTTCCCGTGTGGCCCCGGGCAAGCCGAGGCCCTCTACGATGAACACGCCCGATCCGCCCGAACGGTTCAGCGCGATGACACGAGCGGAACCGCCTGGCCGTACCGCGATGAAGGCTCGGTCGTCTGCCCACAACTCGTCGATCACGCGATCCGGTAAACCACGGGAACGCCGACGGCGCTCAGCTGGCTTGGAGTAACAGCGGCACAAGGAGATGCAGCCTTTCGCGAGCGATCTGGACGCAAATTTCCTCGGGTGGATCAACCGGCTTGCTCGCATCGACCGACACCGAACGTTGATCGACGGCGCCTGCTACCTCGCGGAGCTTCGCCCGGCCTTGGGGATCGATCTTGGCAGGACGGCAACGCTGCAGTGGGGCAGCAGGGTGGTGCGAGGGCCGGTTACCGACGTAGCTCGCGCGACTATCGCTCCGTGGGATGACGATGCCGTGGTGAAGTTCTACCCTCGCGTGAGCATCGACCCGGAGATCGATCAATGGTCATTTTCGCCCTTCTGGGGATCGAAGCGGTTCGGTGATCGAGTGGCCATGATGCAGATCTTCGTAGCGTGTGAGATCGCGATCTACGAGTACGACTGCAAGGGCGCGAGCCGTCGTGAGGACCTGCTGACGGACAGCTTCCGGCAAGAGTGTGACGCTCGTGGAGGCTTTAAGCAGCCGGTCAGGGCTGCTCGTCCCGCTCAACATGGAGTGCACCCGTTACCCCCAGGCCAACGACCCTTGAACGCATCAACGCTGATGCGACCGCGATGCGCCGGCCGCCCAGAGCCGACAAGCCATTTCCAAAGATCACGCCCGTGGTGAAGATACCCCGGCGGCGAGCCGGCCATCAGATCGATCGCTCTGTATGCGGCATGTGATTGCACTCTGATGGCCGCGCACGGTTGCGGGCCGGCTAACCTTCAGCATTCGCGTCACCGGAACGCGGACCGGGTGGTCGGCGCCAGGCGCAGCCGCTCGGTCTTCACCACGCCGAACTGCTCGGGTGCCTCGATCTCCCGGCTGTCCACCGGCCCGGTGGAATGGGTGAACCATACGGACGCGTGCTCACGCTCGCGCACAGGCAGGGCCGGGAAGTCGTTCTTGGCGTACTCCGTCGACAGGACGGCTACGGCGTCGGCGTCCAGACCTGCGAACCACTGCGCGAACGCGGAGCGGTTGCCCGAGAGCGGCTACTTCCGGGCGAGGATCGCTCAGGAGCGGCTGATCGAGAAATCCTCGATCCTGTACTCGATCGTGCACGCGACACAGTTCTTCGAGTTCCTGGGGAGCATCGCCGACGCCGCCACCGTCGGCGGCACGGTCCGGCTGGCCCCGGTGTTCTTCCAGCCCATCGCGGGCGAGGACGTCGCCCAGGCGGTGGGCCGGGTCGCGGTCGGGTAGCCGGTGAACGGCAGGGTCGAGGTCGCCGGGCCCGAGCGGTTCCGGATGGACGAATTCTTCCGGGAGGCCCTGGCCGCTCGCCACGATCCGCGTGAGGTGGTCACGGACCCCCGGGCCCGCTACTTCGGAGCCGAGCTGAGCGAGGGGACTCTGGTGCCCGGGCGGTGACGCGATCCTCGCCGAGACCCGCTACGGCGACTGGCCCGGCCGGACGGTGGTCTGAAGGTAGCACGTCGTCGCCGGGCGCCCGCCCGGCTCCATCTGGGCTCTGATGGCGTCGCCGCACTCTATCGATCTTCCTGTCGCGACCAAGTCAGCGTCCTGTTCTCAGCGACAACGCGATACGGATTCCCGGCGCCCCACATCTGACCGAATCCTTACCCGGCTCGAACGTCGGCCCGGGTCCGCCCGCCCTAGTGTCCGAATCATGATTCGTCGATTCTTGGTCGCCGCGCTGGTGCTTCCGCTCCTCGGCGCCTGCAGCGGCCCGTCGAGCGACCGACCCGAGCCGGCCCGCACCAACATCGTCTTCGTGCTCACCGACGACTTGGCGCTGAACCTGGTCCAGTACATGCCGCGCGTGCAGGCGCTGGCCAAGACGGGCACCAGCTTCGCCAATTACACGGTGACCGACTCGCTGTGCTGCCCGTCCCGATCGTCGATCTTCACCGGCAAGTTCCCGCACGACACCGGCGTCTTCACCAACGGCGGGAAGGACGGCGGGTACGGCACCTTCCACAGCCGTGGCAACGAGAGCGCCACCTTCGCCACCGATCTGCAAGAGGCCGGCTACCGCACCGCGATGATGGGCAAGTACCTCAACGGATACCTGCCCAAGAACAAGACCGTGCCGCCGGGCTGGACCGAGTGGGACGTCGCCGGCAACGGCTACCCCGAATACAACTACAACCTGCTGGAAAACGGCCAGATCCAGCACTACGGCCACGACTACCTGACCGACGTGGTCAGCGCCAAGGCCGCCAACTTCATCACCGCATCGGCGGCCGCGAAGAAGCCGTTCCTGGTCGAGGTGGCCGCCTTCGCCCCGCACGCCCCGTACACCCCGGCCGACGAGGACAAGGACAAGTTCACCGGCCTCACCGCGCCGCGTACGGCCGCCTACGACACGCTACCGTCGGCTGCGCCGCCGTGGCTCGCGTCCCGCGCCGCCCTCACCAGCGCCGAGCAGAAGGCGATCGACCGGGACTTCCGTAAGCGGGTGCAGGCCGTGCAGTCGGTGGACCGGATGATCGGCTCGCTGCAGCAGACCCTGACGAAGGCCGGGGTCGCCGACGACACGCTGGTCGTGTTCAGTTCGGACAACGGCTACCACATGGGCGAACACCGGCTGAACCCCGGCAAGCAGACCGCCTTCGACACCGACGTGCGCGTCCCGCTGATCATGGCCGGTCCGGACGTTGCGGCCGGCGCCACGGTGACCCAGCCCGCCGAGAACATCGACCTGCGGCCAACCTTCACCGACCTGGCCGGGATCGCGACGCCGGACGGGATGAACGGCCGGAGCCTGCGCCCGCTGCTCGCCGGTCACGCGCCCGCCGACTGGCGCGCGGCGGCCCTGGTCGAGCACCACGGACCGGACGGCGATCCCGCCGACCCCGACTATCCGGCCAAGAACGGTGGTAACCCGCCGAGCTATGCGGCCATCCGGAGCACCCAGTACACCTACATCGAGTACGCCGACGGCACCAAGGAGTACTACGACCACGCGAAGGACCCGGACCAGCTACACAACACGGCCGCGCAGCTGCCGGCGGATCAGGCGGCCCGGCTGCACCATACGCTGACCGGCTTAGTCGCCTGCCACCGCAACTGCTGATCAATCCCTAGCAGCCGAATCGTTCCGGAAGCCGCCGGTCGGGAACGCAATGCCGACGCACGACCTGGAGCCGGACGATCCGATGTACACCACGGCGCCGTCTCGAGATCGACAGCCGGACGCGACCGCTGTCGGTCTCGCCGACGAACGCCACGCTATGACAGCGGCTACATGAGAGGGCGCTTCACTCGTGGGGAGAGGCTCGGCGATCATGGTGACGTGAAAGCCGTTCCCCCTGAGCACCAGTACGTTCTGTACGCAGCCGCCACCCACTCGAGTCTCCTGGATCTGTTGACGCACTGGCAACCGTGGCTGCCAGATCTGGAATGGTCCGACATGGCGGTCCATATTCCTGCACTGGCGGAGGCAATTACCGCACTTGTGGCCCAGGGGCAGATCGAGTTGTTCTTTGGTGAGAACGGAGGCGAGGTGGGGCTGGTTTCGTCGGTAGACGTGCCGAACGTCGTCGCGGACGCGAGCAGCTGGTGGTCACCCGTCGAGGGGACGACTTCCCAGACAGCGTTGGTGCTACGGCCGGAGGCGAGCCCAGCGCCATTACCGCAGCGGCGTTCCGAAGCGATGGGCACCCAGGAGTAGCGGCCAACGGCGAACCGGTCCGGAACTCCGGATCATCCGAGAGCGAAGAAGGCCGCGCTACCGGCCGCGGCGACAGTCCTGCGCAGGTGGCCCATTGTGCCGTCGACGCCGGTCCACGTCGACACGCTCCGGGTGCTCCGCCAATACCGACCGGGCCGGCGGGCCTGTAACCATCTGCTGCTGATCCACGCCCGACATGACCAGCAAGACGCCTCGGCGCGTGGCCGCGAAGTACGCCGCCGACTGGCCCGCGTGGGGCCATCGCACGGTCGCCGCGCTGATGCGCGCTGACGGGCATCTCGTCTCCAGGTCGACGGTCGAGCGGCGCTGCGGCGGCGCGGACTGCTATTGCCGCGGGCGTCCCGCGCCGACCGCAAGACCTGGGCCGTGCTGCGCCGAAGGTCTTCCACGACCCGCCGACCGAACGCAACCGGGTCTGGCAGACCGACTTCAGCGAGTTCGAGACACCCAGTGGCGGGATCTGGCGCATCTGCGCCGTCGTCGACTACGCCACCAGGTACTGCCTCGCCGCCACCATCACTCTGACCAGCCGCGGCAGCGACGCCCTCGCGTGCCTGTACGCCGCGATCGCCGAGTCGTAACGCATCCTCGGACTCGAGGATCTGCGCGAGGACCGCGGCAGCATCGAACTGGTCGACGAGACCACCGGCGAGATCATCGACACCGTCTCCGACCCGATCACCGTCGTCTCCGACAACGGCTCTTGCTTTCGCGGCGAGACCTACCAAGCCGCCTTCGTCGGCGAGGACCCGCTGCTGCGCCACGTCCGCACTCGCATCCGATCACCACAGACCAACGGCGTCATCGAACGATTCTTCGGCACCCTCACATACGAGCACCTCTATCGGGCGCCCGTAGACGACGGCGACGCCCTCGCCATGGAAACCGCCCGTACCGTCAGATCTACAACACGATCAGACCGCATCAGGCCTTAGACGACGGGACGCCTCGGAGCGCATATCTGGACGTTGAGCCGTAGCGACGGTTCGAACCACCAGGGTCAGACATGCAGGGTGGGCCGGTAGATGAGCTCTTGGATGTTGCCGTCGAGCGTCCGGCTCTCGATCAGCTCGAGGTCGAAGTCGGCCGCACCCTGAAAGATCGGGTCCAGTCCGGTCTGACCCGTGATCACCGGGAAGAGCGTCACCTGTACGCGGTCGACCAGACCGGCGGCCATCAGCGCCCGGTTCATCGACAGGCTGCCGTGCGAGCGCAGCGGCACCTCGGACTCCTCCTTGAGCCGAGCGACGACGTCGACGGCGTCGCCGCCCACGACGGTCGCGTTCGGCCAGTCGAGCGGTCCTTGCAGTGTGGTCGACACCACCGTTGCCGGCAGGCTGATCATCCGGGTGACCCATGGGTCACGCACGTCGGACTCCTCGGTGCTCGACGCCAACATCTGCGCGAACGCCCGGTAGGTGTTGGCCCCGAAGACCATCCGCTGGTCATCGCGGTACAAGGCGAGGCGGTGGTGGAGCAGCTCGGGGCCTTGCTTACCCCAGTAGCCGGTCCAGTTGCCGCCGGCGGCGCCGTAGCCGTCGAGGCTGGAAAAGACGTCGAAGGTGTAGGTAGCGGTCATGATG
>DASYTU010000091.1:0-6621 GCA_036001925.1 Actinoplanes sp. | reverse complement strand
TGAGGACCGGGCTGGCCGCCGCAGGAGGCGGATGCGCCGTGTTCTCGGGCACCGGAGAGGAGCTCGGGCAAACGGCCCCGCTGCTGCCGCTGCTTACCGCGTTGGGCGTCCGGGCCGCTTCCCCTGAGCCGCGGCGCGCCGAGGTCCTGCGTATCCTGCGCGGCCAGGACGGCGCTACGGCGGCCGCCGAGGCACTCCTCGAGCTGATCGACGAGTTGTGTGCCGAGTCGCCGGCTGTCCTCGTCGTCGATGATCTGCACTGGGCGGACGCGGTCACCGTCTCGGTCTGCCACCGGCTGGCTCACTCGGTGATCCAGCGCCCGCTGCTGCTCGTCGGTGCGATGCGCCCATTGCCGCGCCGCGACGACCTGCGCGCGCTACGCCGGGCGGTCGGCCGCGAGGGGCTGGTCCGGCTCGGGCCACTGCCGCCTGCAGCGGTGGCAGAACTGGTAGCCCGGAACGTCGGCGGCCGACCTGGTCCTGGTCTTGCCCGGTTGACGGCAGACGCGGCCGGAAACCCGCTCTACCTCACCGAGTTGGTCGACGCCCTCGACCGCGCGCACCGGCTGACCGTCGCCGCGGGCCAAGCGGATGTCATCGGCGCGGGAGCGCCCGCGACGCTCAGCGAGGCAATCCGCGACCGGATCGACTTCCTCGGCGGCGCGGTACGCGAGGTGCTTCAGGCCGCTGCCCTGCTCGGCGGCGAGTTCGCGGTCGATGATCTTGCCGTCGTGACCGGACGCACGTCCGCCGACCTTGCCGCCCTGTTGGCCGAAGCCCGGACCGCGGGCGTGGTCACCGACGCCGGCCGCCGGCTCACGTTCCGTCACCCGCTCATCCGCACTGCCCTCTACGACGAGCTGGCCGTCCCGGTCCGCGCGGCCCGGCATCGCGACGCCGCGCGTGCCCTCTGGCAAGCCGGCGCCAGCGCCACCCGCGTCGCCCGCCAGCTGTTGCCCACCCTCGACGAGCGCGACCAGGATGAGGTCGACGACTGGGTCGTCGGCTGGCTGGTGGACAACGCTGCTGTCCTCGTCGGCGAGTCGTCCCAGGCCGCGCTGGCGCTGCTGCGACCGGCAGTGCGGCAGTTGCGCGTTGACGACCCATGCCGCCACCCGCTAGTGGCCTACCTCGGGCGGGCGCTCGACGACCGGCTGCGGGCGCGCTCCCACCGCTTGGAGGCCCGGATCCCGCGGCGGTAGTCCGGGCCGGCCCGGCGGGACAGGGCGCGGCTGGCCGAGCGGAGCCTGCGCATCGCGGTGTCCAGGTGACGCGGGTTGGGCACGCGGTCGCCGGTGGAAAACACGGCCAGGTTGGACACCCCCAGGTCCACCCCGACCGCCTCGGTGGGGCGCCGCGGAGCGCGGGCGGCGCATGCTCACTCAGCAGGCAACAGTTGGCAGCCCCACCGCCGGAGCGCTTCGCCTCAGCCCGAGGGCTGGAAGTAGTGCGCTTGCAAGTAGTGGGCGACCTTTTTGCCGAGGGCGGCTCCCTGAACGTCGGCGGTACGGAAGTGGATCCCGCCCCAGACCCTGGCGTCGATGATCTCCTTGAGCGCCTGGGAGAAGCGGTCGAGGTTCCTCGGCGGACAGGGCACGGGGGAGCATTTGTTGCTGGACGCCGTGAAGGAGACCTTGTCGGTGCCGAAGAAGGCCCGGAGGGCGTACACGGCCGCCCCGCTGAGGCATGCGTGGCCCGCTGGGTGGTCGGGGAACCCGGGCGTGACGAGCGGCGGTCCCGAGACGGAAACGGACGGGTCGAAGAGCGGCAGCCAGTTGGGGTCAGCCTGGGTCGCTGGGTTGCCATCCGACTCGGCTTCGCGGATTGCCGTGATCGGCCGCCAGAAGTTCCAGTAGTACTTGTCGTTCCAGTAGCCGATCGAGCCGTCGGCCGCGGCCAGATTCGCCATCGCGAAGAGGCGCGCGCTGTCGACGATGTCGAGTCCGTGGCTCGTCGCCAGCGCCCCGTAGACGCGGTTCCAGATCGCCGGCCCGCTGTCCTGCCAGAAGACCGCGGCCGCCGTCTGGTCGGCGGTACGCTTCGTGCTCGTGAGCGAGCCGAGTTCCTTCACCTCGTTGAAGTCCTCCGCGTAGGCGATGCTCGTGAGCGCATTTGGGCCCTCGCTCCGCATCATCTCGGCGTTCGGAACGAGGAACGGACGCACGTTTGCGACCCAGCCGGCGGGGTCGCCGCCGAAGTTGGGCGGCGTCTTCCGCCACTCTCCAGGATCGGCGCCTTCGACCACGGTGAACGGGCTGAAGCGGCGGTCGTTCGCTCGTTCGGTCAGCATTGCCGCGGCCGCGGTCTCGCCGACCGCGATCCCTCCCGTCTTCGCCGCTCCTTCATGCATGCGTGACCCAGCTGGTCATGTCCATTCCAGCGCCCATGATCACCGGGTGGAGAGGGTTCGGCGGAGGGTGTCGTGATCGGCTGATCGCGGACGGTGAGACGAGGGGCCGCAATGCCATGTAGTTCAGGGTGATCGGATCTGTGGGGCTCGGTGATGCCGGTTCGCGGGGTGTTGCACGGAGAGTGATGGCGGCGGCTGGCATGCTGGAGGCCCGGATGTCGCTCCGGGCGGGCGGCCAGCTTCCACGGGCTGGCGGGGTGTCGCGGAAAAGGGGGGGAGCGGGGGAAGGGATGGTCAGGCGGCGATCGGCCGGCAGATCCTGATCTCGGCGGGTGCGGTGCGGGTGGGCGGGCGTGGCCTGGCGGGTGGGAAGCCGGGGCGGGCCTTGGTTTTGCGTTCGCGGTGCCGATCGCGGTCGACGATGACGCGGCGGCGGGCCAGCGCGGCGAGCGTGGTGTCCCGGTTGGCGGTGATGGTCGGGGTGGGCAGGCTGGCGGTCGCCGCGCCGGCGCGGGTGGTGGCGATGACGGCGCGACGGGCGGCGGTGAAGGAGATTTCCCGGGGGTGCGCCGACTGGCCGGCGCGGCGTCCCTTTTCGGCTGGCGCGGCGAGGGCGGCGGCGGCGCGGGCTGTGGCCCTGGTCAGTTCGACGGCGGTGACCCAGGCGGCGTGCTCTTGGGCCACCAGGGCCGGGGAGGCCGCAGCATCGCCCCGGTGGAGGGCCCGGCGCCGTTGATCGCGGATTTGGCTTCCTTCAGGGAGGTTTCCGAGCCGATCCATCGCCAGTGGTAGGCGGCGGCGAGAACCTCAGCGGGGTAGGCGTTGTGGTCGCGCAGGTCGGTGATCAGGCAGAACAGTTCGGGGGTGTCCTGCCCGGCGATGCTGACGGTGTATTCGACGGCCCGCATGGTGAGGGTGATCCCGCCGCCGGTGACGGCGGCCAGGTACGAGCCGTCGGGGGCGCGGTCGGCGAACCGGCGCAGGGTGATGCCGTCCTTGACGCGGATCAGCACGTGCGTGCCGGTGGCGAGCATCCGCTGGATGCGGGGCACGCCGGGAAAGTTCCTGTCCATGATCCACAGACGGTCCCGGGTGAACACGGCCGGCCGGTCTGTGATGGCCTTGTCCAGCAGCACCTGCTCGGCCTCGCCCTTGTCCCGGGCGCCGCCCGCGGCGGCGCCGGACGGGCCGGTTGTCACCGCCAGCGCAGACCGGGTGGAGGCATCAGACAGCCGCAGCTCCCGCAGCTGCGGGTAGGGGGCCGAGTCGTCGGCGGTGCCGGCCGAGCCGAACGCCTCCCGGTTCGCCGGGGTGTCCGGGGTGCGCACTAGCGACCCGTCGATCGAGCCGACGCGCAGCTCTCCCACCCTCACCGCCCGGTAGTCGTGCTCGCGGTGCTCGGCGGCGACGGCGGCCAGCAGCCGGTCCCGCAGCTCCTCCACCGGCGCTGGGCCGATCGCCTCCCGCCAGGTGGACACCACCGTCGCGGTCGGCGGCTGGTAGGGCCGCTGCCACGGCACGGCGGCCAGGTCCCCGAGCAGCGCGGCGATCACCTCGGCGTAGTCCGCGTCGGGCATCAGCGTCATCAACAAGGTGAGCCGGATCGCCAGCGCGGGCGTCATCGCCCGCTTGGCCTTGCCCTTGACCTTCCCCCGCGGCCTCACCGACCGGGCGACCTCGTCGATGACGCCCGGCGTGCCCGTCAGCGCGTCCAGCCGCTCCTCGGCCACCCCGAGGCGAGCGTGATCAGCAGGATGGCCGGCGGCCTGCACCCGCCCGTCGCGGCGCACCACCGCCCGGGCTGTCGCCACCGGCTTGCAGAACACCACCGCATCCCCGGTGCGGATCGGGCCCGCCCCGGCGGCCACCAACGCCGTCCGCCCGTCCTTCCCCAACCCCGACCGGGCCGGCGAGCGCAGGTCGCCCACCGGGACCGCGACCATCCCGGCCCCGCCCAGCAGCCCCAGGCCGGCCTGTTCCGCGGCGGCGGGCATGACATCCGACGGCGCGGCAAGGCAGACTGGCACGAGGGCTCCCGGATGGAGAAGATCGTTAGCACGTCCTCTTCTACCGGGAGCCCCCTGCGCATCCCCGCATTTACAAGGTGTGTGTCGCGATTCACCCACCCGCAGCCAGGCACGACCATCAACCCAACGTGATCACAGCCCGTAACCGACCTCATTTGGCCGCCCAGTCCGCGGGCACCGGCGTCCCGAAGCGCGATCACGCTCTTCTACATGGCATTGCGAGGGGCCGAGCGTCCGCTGAGCCGACGCCGGTCGCCCGGTCACCGTACATCGGTAGCCGTTGAACGACTATTTTTGGCGTCATCTTTCCATGTGACGAACAGAGCCCTACTTTAGTTCTGCGGCAAGTGCCGCACATTTCTTGGTGATCGGCACGTGGCATGAGTTTCGTACACCACCCCGCCAACACCGACTAGATTCTGCTTACCGCGAATAGGCTGGTGCTATGCCAAACGAGGGTCTCCGCTATCGGCGCCGCGAGGCGTTGTTGACTTACCTTGTCGGCGCGGCGATGCCGCCTCCAATCCGGGCCGTCGGCGGGCTCGACCGGGTGGTCGAGCTGGGCGCCGTCGACGAGATCGTGGCGCCGGCCGACACCAGGCGGCGAATCGACGAAATCATCCGCGCCGTACCGGCCGGTCGGGGCTTCCACCGCAACATCCCGCTGTAGCGCAGAGGTTTCCAGATGCAGACCAACGTCACCCTTCCATCGCCGGCGCGAGTGGAGCTCCGGCGGCCGAGCCTGCCGCCGGCGCCGCCTCGGCTCTTCGGTGTCGGCACCGCGACGCCGCCCACGTCGTACTCACAGCGGGACCTGCTCGAGCGGTTCAAGGTCGACGACCCGCGGATCAGGTCGGTGTTCCTCAACAGCGCGATCGAACGTCGCCACCTGACCCTTCCCGATGGCGTCGAGACGCAGGGACAGCTGCTCGACCGGCACCGCGTGCAGTGCCTCGAGATGGGCGCCAGCGCGCTCTTGCGCTGCCTCGAGCAGGCCGGCGCCGACCGCGCCGATATGCGGTACCTCTGCTGTGTCTCGTCGACCGGGTTCCTGGTCCCGGGCCTCAGCGCGCTGCTGATCCGCGAGCTCGGGCTGCCGCAGGACTGCAGCCGCGTCGATGTCGTCGGCATGGGCTGCAACGCCGGCTTAAACGCGCTCAACGCCATAGCCGGCTGGGCTACCGCGAACCCGGGCGAGCTTGCCGTCATGCTCTGCGTCGAGGCCTGCTCGGCGGCATACGTCTTCGACGGGACCATGCGGACCTCGGTCGTGAACAGTCTCTTCGGCGACGGCGCGGCCGCGGTCGCGCTCACTGCCGGCGGCGGGACGAGCGGCCGGCCGGGCGGCCAACCGGGGCCGGCGGTGCTCGGGTTCGCCAGCCGCGTCGTGCCGGACGCCATCGACGCCATGCGGTTCGACTGGGACGATGCGCACGGCCGGTTCAGCTTCTTCCTGGACCGCGACGTGCCGTACGTCGTGGGCGCGAACGCCGAGCCGGTCATCGACCAGTTGCTGGCGAGCGCCGACCTGCGGCGCAGCGACATCGCCCACTGGATCATTCATTCCGGCGGGAAGAAGGTCATCGACTCGGTGATGATAAACCTCGGCCTGACCCGCCACGATGTACGGCACACGACGAGCGTGCTCCGGGACTATGGCAACCTGTCGAGCGGATCATTCCTTTTCTCCTATCAGCGTCTCGTCGATGAGGGAATTGTTCGCGCGAACGATTACGGGGTGCTGATGACCATGGGTCCCGGCTCGACAATCGAAACCGCTCTTGTCCGATGGTGAAAATCTGCGGCACAGAAAGTTGACCAGCGTGACGATTTCTTTGACTAACCTACCCGGGAATCCGGCCGACGGCGCCGCCGACTATTTTCGGCTCGACTTGCCGGACGTGCTGACGCCGGCGTTGCTCACGACGTTGGACGGATTCTGCGACCGCGTCGAGGACACCCGCGTGGCAGTCGCCGCGCTGCACATTACGCCCGCGGCGAATCCCGAGCAGGCGCGGAGGTGGCCGGGCGACATCGGAATTCACCTGGTCACCAAATGGGAACGCGCGCTGCGGCGGATCGAGCGGCTGCGCGCCGCGACGATCGCCATCGCCGACGGGCCGTGCGCGGGAGCGGGCCTCGAGGTGCTGCTGGCGACCGACTACCGGATCGTGACGCCGGCCTTCCGGCTGACGCTCCGGCCGCCGTCCGGCCTGCCGTGGCCCGGCATGATCGTCCACCGGC
>DASYTU010000090.1:0-1927 GCA_036001925.1 Actinoplanes sp. | reverse complement strand
CTCGTTGTTGGACGCCCGGCTCGGCCGCGTGGTTGGCGTGGCGCTGCTGGGAGCCGGGTTGTGCGGGCTGGTCGGCGTGGGCGTCGGCGCGCTGGTCCGCAACCAGGTGGCGGCGCTGGTCGGCACGCTGGTCTGGGTTCTACTGGTCGAGGGTCTGCTCCTGAGCCTGCTGAACGCCCCCAGCCTCGGCAAGTGGCTGCCCAGCGCGGCCGCCACGGCCGCGATCACCAGCCCGGGCGGCGACCACCTGTCCCGGTTGGGCGGGACGCTGCTGCTGGCCGCCTACGCGTTGACGTTGGCGCTGGTCGGCACGCGCCTGGTCGTCCGCCGCGACATCACCTGACCCCTGTCTCCGGGCGCCGCCCACTCGCGAGCGAATAGCGGCGCCCGGAGACCGCCTCTCTTGGGAAGGAGCCGTCATGCCATCGCTCAGGAGATTGAGGACGGCCGCCGCCGGGCTGTTGCTGGTGGTGTTGGCCACCAGCGGGATCCCGGCCGCCGCCGGTGCAACGACCCTCGGCCACCAGCAGGTCCACTACTGCAAGAAGGTCGACGCCTACGCCAGAGGGCTCTCGTCCGTGGTGTGCCGGTCGGAGCGGAGCGCCGCGCCGGGCGGGGTCGCCGGCGCGTGCAGGATCTCGCCGACCACCCCTGCGGCACGGGCGCACGTGGCAGCGTAACGCTCCCTCGCCGGCCAGCGCTTTTCATTACGACAGACGGAGCGCCGAAACCCGATCCTCGGCTCCGCCTGTCTTGTCGCGTATTCGTTCAAGCGACCTCCGGGAGGCAACATGCGACGATCCGTTCTCCTGGCCCTGGCTGGGCTGCTCGTTGTCGGCCTGGCCTCCACGGCCCAGCCCTCCGTCGCGGCCCCTCTCGAGCCCGACGACCGGGTCACGCCCGCGTCCGCCTACGTCCGGCACGACGGAGGCACCGACCGAGCCATCCAGCACTGCTCAGACACGTCGACGAGCACCGCGCCGGACACTGATCCGAATGACGGTGACACCGACTCGAACGACGGTGGCGCGTTCCGGCAGGGCAACGAGCCCAGCGTCGCGATCGACCCGACGAACCCCGACCTCGTGTTCGCCTCGTGGAACGACTACTGCGACACCGACCTGGGTGGCGGCTGGCAGGGACTCGCCTTCTCCAGCGACCGCGGTGAGACCTGGACACCGTCGAAGATCCCCGGCTACCCGAGCGACACCTCGACCGAGGGCGCGGCGTCGCCGCTGCACAACCGGCAGGCCGAGGCCGGCGACCCGCTGCTCGCCTTCGACAATGACGGCAACCTGTTCGCCGGCGGCATCGCGTTCAACCGGGTCAACCCGCAGAACGGCGACGTGTGGGTGGCCACCTACGCCAGCCATCCGCACCCTGGTGGCTATCCCAAAGACTACCTGCGCACGGTCGTGGTCGGTCGAGGAACGCCCGGGCTGGCCGGCATCTTCGAGGACAAGCCGGAGCTGGAGGTCGACCGGACCGGTGGGCGCTTCGACGGCAACGTCTACATCTGTTGGTCGCGCTTTGTCGGCGCCAACGGCCGGACCCAGATCTCCTTCAGCCGGTCGACGGACTCGGGGCAGACGTTCTCGCATCCGATCCTGCTGTCCGAGGGCAAGGACGTGCAAGGCTGCGACATCGCCATCGAGCATGACGGCGACGTGTATGTGACCTGGGGCACGCGGAACACCCCGTCGGCGATCGACGCGCAGGGCCTGGCCATCGCTCGGTCAGCCGACGGCGGCGCGACCTTCCAGCCGGCCCAGCAGATCGCGACCTTCACCCGGTACTTCCCGTCCGACGGCCCGCGTGACTGCGGCGATGGCGCGGCCGCCTGCCCGAGCGGGTTCGTGTTCTTCCGGGTGCCGCTGGAGCCGCGGGTCACCGCCGACCCGAGCGGCCAGCTGCCCGGCATCTACGC
>DASYTU010000089.1:0-5719 GCA_036001925.1 Actinoplanes sp. | reverse complement strand
CGGTCACGGCGACGTTCTCCGCGGCGAACCTCGAGCCGATCACCCGTACCGCGAAGATCCGGGTGGCCGAGAGCGTCGACCTGGCCGCCGGCAAGCACGTCTCGGTCACCGCGAGCCCGGGTGCGGAGTTCAGCGCGCCGCTGGCCCGGCGCCGCCGGACCCGGTTCGTGGTCTGAGTCAGCGGACCTTTATCGCCCGCCAGAGGCGGCTGCGACGACCCGGCAGGTACGGGGAGTCCAGCCGCTTCGCCACGATCCCGTCCAGACCCTGCGCAGCGGCGGCTTCCAGCGCGAAGCCGCCGCCCCCGGGGAAGTACGGCGGTGTCTGCCAATGATCGCCGGCCACCGCCAGCCCCTCGAGCAGCTCCCGCCGCTCGGCGTAGCCCACCGCTTCCACCGTGGCGTGCCCCTCCAGCCAGAGCAGGTCGTACGCCAGGAACTGCACCGGCGTCTGCTCCGCCGCGCGACGGGCGGCCGCGGTGTCCCGCGGCTGCGTGCGCTTGGCCAGCTTGGCCGGCGAGACGGCCGGCCCGTCGAATGCGACGATCTCGCCGTCGAGCACTGCCTCGGTGGGGGCGAGCGCGTCGCCGAGCGGGCGGATCTCGGGATACCACGAGGTCACGTCGGTGCCGTCGGACGTGAGCCGGACCCGGCCACCAGAGACGTACGCCAGCGTGCGGCGGCCGCCCCAGCTCATCTCGTACCCCCAATCGGGGTCGTCCGGCGGCAGGCCGGCGGCCCCGGTCGCGAGCATGGGCTCGACGGCCTCGGGCATCGGCTGCCAGCCCGGCTCGGGCGGATCCATCCGGCGGACCATCCAGTCGTTGCCGGCGGTCTGGAAGAAGATGTACCGGCCGGTCGTGCGGTCGCCGTGGAACGTCACGCCGATCTCGTCGTCGCGCCATTTGTCCGTCTCGTACGTGCCGCGATCGTGGATGATCATGCGGCCGCCGCCATACTCGCCGGCCGGGATCTCGCCGGAGAAGTCCAGATACTCGAGCGGGTGGTCCTCGGTGTGCTTGGCGAGGTGGTTGCGGACCTGGTCGCGTGGCAGGCCGCGCGGCACCGCGAACGAGACCAGCACGCCATCGCGCTCCAGCCGCACGTCCCAGTGCAGGCTGCGCGCGTGGTGCTGCTGGATGACGAACCGGTTGTCGGATACGGGCTCCGGCTTGCCGGCGGGTACCGGCTCGGGGGTGCGGCGGGCATCGCGTTTGCGGCGATATTCATCCAGGCGGTCGGTCACCCCTGCATGATGTCGTACCCCCGTGCGAGGGTTCTTCCATGTATGAGGAGTGGCCGTCCCGGCTGCCGCACGTCACCGCATGGCGCAGCCTCGCGCCGCCGGGCGGCTGGGCGAACCGCATCCTGCCCGACGGCTGCCTCGACATCATCTGGAACGACGGTCGGCTGTTCGTGGCCGGCCCGGACACCGTCGCGGAGGCGGCCACGTCGCCTGCTGGCACGCGGTTCCGGGCACTCCGGTTCGCCGACGGCGTCGGGCCGGCCGTGCTGGGCGTTCCCGCCGACGAGCTCACCGACCGCGAGGTGCCGCTCGAGGATCTGTGGCCGGCGGCCGAGGTCCGCCGGCTCGCCGAGGCCGCCGATCCGCTGGCCGCCCTCGAGGACGTCGCGGCGCGCCGCTGGCAGACCCCGGACCGGGCGATGGTCGCCCTGGCCGCGGGGGCGCGGAGCGGTCGCACGGTCGGCGCGATGGCCGATTCCCTCGGCCTCAGCGCGCGCCAGCTGCAGCGACGATGCAAAACCAGTTTCGGGTACGGCCCGAAGATGCTCACCCGGATCCTCCGGCTGCAGCGGGCGCTCGACCTGGCCCGGCGTGGCCGACCGTTCGCCGATGTGTCGGCCACCGTGGGCTACGCCGACCAGGCCCACCTCGCGCGGGAGGTGAAGGCGCTGGCCGGCGTGCCGTTGACTGTGCTCATCCCGTAGGCAGCGGCGCGTAGAGATCGACGCCGTTGCCGTCCGGGTCGTGCAGCACCGCGTAGCGCTGCCCCCAGAACGCGTCCCAGGGTTGCTTGTGGCCCTCGTAGCCGGCCGCGGTCATGTCGGCGTAGGTGGCGTCCACCTCGGCCGGATCGGCGCACTGGAACGCCAGGCCGATCCGCCCGTCGCCCTTGGCCGGCGAGAACTCCGGGTCGAAGGAGTTGATCGTGTCGAGGGTGTCCCACATGAGGCGTACACCGCCGGGCAGTTCCGCTTCGGCGTGCGGTGCGTCGTCCGCGTCGGCCGGGATGGCCACGCCGAGCCTGCGGTAGAAGGCGAGCGAAGCCGCCATGTCGGCGACCACGATCCCGATCGCGTTGAAAGTAGGTGCCATGGCCACGACGCTAGGAGCCCGGGCCGGACGGTGTCTTGAACAAATCAGACGCGCGTTTCATCGTGGGTTCCGCGCCTCCGTGGCGCCGGGTAGTGTCGTGGCTTCGACTCGTGTCCGTTCCCCCCACGGAGGCTAGCCGCGATGGCCTTGCGCATCCTCGTCGTGGGCGCCGGCATCGCGGGACTCTCCGCGGCCCGGGCCCTACGAGTGGCCGGATTCCGGCCCGATGTCGTGGAGGCGCTACCCGCGACCACAGTGCCCAAGGCTGGCATCTACCTGCCCGGAAACGCGTCCCGGGCGATGCGCCAGCTCGGCCTCGACGCGCCGCTGCGGCCGCTCGGCGACCTCATCTTCCGCCAGGTGTTCCAGGACGCGCGCGGCCGCGAGTTGTTCGAGCTGGACGTCGCCGCGGTCTGGGCCGGTGTCGGGGAGTCGCGGGCGCTCTCCCGGGCGGACCTGCACCAGGTCCTGCTCACCGGCGTCGGCGGCGAGGTCCGGTACGACACGCCCGTGCGGGACTTGGAGATCGTCGACGGTGCGGCGAAGGTGGAGTTCGGCGACGGCAGCATCGCCGAGTATGACCTGGTGGTCGGTGCCGACGGCCGGCGTTCGACGGTCCGGGCCAAGGTCGGGCTGGGCGGACCGGCCGCACCGACCGGACAGATCGTCTACCGCAGCGTGGTCAGCGGCGGCCCGACGGTCAACGACTGGACGTCGCTGCTCGGGCGCCGTACCGCGTTCGTGGTCATGCCGATGGGTGGCCGCAAGTTGTACTGCTGCGCCGACGAGACGGCCTTCCATGCTCCGATCCCCGCCGACCCGAGAGCCCGGATGCGCGAGCTGTTCGGGACGTTCGGCGGCCCGGTGCCGGACATCCTGGACACCATCGACACCGTGCAGGTCGCCCGGACCGAAGAGGTGGTGCTCGAGCGCTGGACGCGGGGGCCGGTGCTGCTGCTCGGTGACGCCGCGCACGCCACCGCCCCGAGCCTGGCCCAGGGCGCCGGGATGGCGTTCGAGGACGCCGTCGTGCTGGCCGAGGTGCTGCGCGGCTCACCCGAGGACATCCCGGCCGCGCTGCGGGCCTTCGAGACGCGCCGGCGGCCCCGATGCCGGCAGGTCCGGGATCGCACACGCGAGCGCGACCGGAACCACGATGTGCCGCCCGCGTTGCGCGATCCCATGCTGCGCCGGCGCGGGCGGCGGATCTTCGCGGATCACTACCGGGGTCTGGTCGCGCCGCTGTGATGCCAGCCGGTCCCGGGTCCCGCCGTGCCGGACCCGTTGCCGACCCCGCGCCCGCCGTGGCTCGGCGGACGACTATCCTCCTGCGAGGTACGCCTTCCCCTGCCGGCGCACCGAGTGGGACGAACGAGACACCGGAGGCCATCCGTGACGACCGTCGCGCCGAAGCCGATCGTGACCCGGCCCTGGCCGGTGCGACCACAAGTCAAGGGCTCAGCTCTCGCGCAGATCCTGCGGACCACGGACGCGAAGCAGATCGGGATCATGTACATGGTCACGTCGTTCGTGTTCTTCTTCCTTGGTGGCCTGATGGCGCTGCTCATGCGCGCCGAGCTGGCCCGTCCGGGCATGCAGTTCCTGTCGCCGGAGCAGTACAACCAGCTGTTCACCATGCACGGCACGATCATGTTGCTGTTCTTCGCGACGCCGATCGTGTTCGCGTTCGCCAACTTCGTGGTGCCGCTGCAGATCGGCGCGCCGGACGTGTCGTTCCCGCGGCTCAACGCGCTCGCGTACTGGCTCTACCTGTTCGGCGGCACCATCGCCGTCGCCGGCTTCATCACGCCCGGTGGCGCGGCGGACTTCGGCTGGTTCGCGTACACCCCACTGAGCGACGCGCTGCACTCCCCGGGTGTCGGCGGCAACATGTGGGTGGTGGGCCTGGCGCTGTCCGGCCTTGGCACGATCCTCGGCGGCGTCAACATGATCACCACGATCCTGACGCTGCGCGCGCCCGGCATGACCATGTTCCGGATGCCGATCATGACGTGGAACATCCTGGTCACCAGCCTGCTGGTGATCATGGTGTTCCCGTTCCTGGCCGCGGCGCTGTTCGCGCTGGCCGCCGACCGCATTCTCGGCGCGCACGTCTTCGACGTGAACACCGGCGGCCCGATGCTCTGGCAGCACCTGTTCTGGTTCTTCGGCCACCCCGAGGTGTACATCGTGGCGCTGCCGTTCTTCGGCATCATCACCGAGGTCATCCCGGTGTTCAGCCGCAAGCCGCTGTTCGGCTACAAGGGCCTGGTCGCCGCCACGCTGCTGATCGCGGCGCTGTCGATGAGCGTGTGGGCGCACCACATGTTCGTCACCGGCCAGGTGCTGCTGCCGTTCTTCAGCTTCCTGAGCTTCCTCATCGCCGTACCCACGGGCATGAAGTTCTTCGTCTGGATCGGCACGATGTGGCGCGGCCAGATCAGCTTCGAGACGCCGATGATGTTCGCGCTCGGCTTCCTCGTGACGTTCCTCTTCGGTGGCCTGTCCGGCGTGCTGCTGGCCTCGCCGCCGATCGACTTCCACGTGTCGGACTCGTACTTCGTCATCGCGCACTTCCACTACGTGCTGTTCGGCACGATCGTGTTCGCGGTGTTCGCCGGGGTCTACTTCTGGTTCCCGAAGATGTTCGGGCGCATGCTCGACGACCGGCTCGGCAAGATCCACTTCTGGCTGACCTTCATCGGGTTCCACGCCACGTTCCTGGTCCAGCACTGGCTGGGCACCAAGGGCATGCCCCGCCGGTACGCCGACTACCTGCCCGGCGACGGCTTCACGTTCCTCAACACGTTCTCCACGATCGGCTCCTTCGTGCTCGGCCTGTCGGCGTTGCCGTTCCTGTACAACGTGTGGAAGTCGTACAAGTACGGCCAGATCGTCACGGTCGACGACCCGTGGGGCCACGGCAACTCCCTGGAGTGGGCAACCTCCTCCCCGCCGCCGCTGCGCAACTTCGACTGGATGCCGCGGATCCGCTCCGAGCGCCCGGCGTTCGACCTGCACTTCCCGGAGCTAGCCGCCGGTGGTCAGTCGATCGCAGGGCCGCCTGAGGGCGGGGCGACCCTACTGACGAGCGAGGCCGACGGCGGCGCCACATACCGCGAAGACACCAGCACCAACCTCGACAACCGCTGAGCACCGCAGAGTGGCCCGTTCCTCGAGGAGCGGGCCGTTCCGCGTCATGCGGTTCGCGGTCGTGGGGCCGCTGGCTTTGCGTCGCGGGTCGCGCGTCTGGGATCGCTGGCTTGGCGTCACGGGTTCCGGGGCGGATCAGATAGTCCCCCGTCGAGTCGATCATGAAGTTACGGGCACGAAACGCGGCACAGCTGACTACAACTTCATGATCAACAAGTCCGGAGACGGT
>DASYTU010000088.1:0-21994 GCA_036001925.1 Actinoplanes sp. | reverse complement strand
GTTCGGCGAGTCGCCGCAAGCCGCGAGGCCACCGGCGGCGAGCACGCCCGCCAGGGCGACCGAGAACAACTTCCTTCTCTGCATCAATTTCTCCTCAGGTGGTGCGGTTTCGGGTGTGAGGGGTGCCCGAGGGAAGGGCGCGCGGTACCGCAGCTGCCGGCCGGGGCCGGCAGCCAGGGTGTCGCCGGTTGACCGGCGTCTCATGCTTTCCCTTGGGGTTTCCGCCGCGGGGATGCACGGACGCCGACCGAATGCGGACTGACGGTTCTGGTTATGCGCCCGTGGTGGAACCGCGGGCCGTGAAAGTAGCCGGTATGACGGTGGGACGGTTGGGCAGGGGTGCGCCCTCGAAGTGCGCGAGCAGCGTACGAGCCGCAGCTTCGCCCATTTCGCGCAACGGTTGGTGCACGGTGGTGAGCGGCGGCTGGGTGTGTGCCGCCAGGGGGATGTCGTCGAAGCCCACGACCGCCACGTCCTGGGGGATGCGGCGGCCGCTGTCCAGCACCGCCTGCATCGCGCCGGTGGCGGACAGATCGTTGTGGGCGAACACGGCGTCGAAGTCCACGCCGGACTCCAGCGCCTGCTGCACGCCCTCGAAGCCGCAGGCGATGGTGAAGTCGCCGGGCAACACGTGATCCGCCGGGATCGGGTGGCCGGCCTCGGCGTACGCGGAGGCGAATCCGGCGAGCCGCTGCTGCGTACAGCCGAAGCGCTCGGGTCCGGCGATCACGAGCGGCTTGTTCCGGCCGAGCGAGAGGAGATGGCGCGCGGCAGCGCCCGCGCCGGTGTGGTTGGTGGTGCCGACGCTCGGGATCTGGCCGGGCTGGTGGTCGCGGTCGTCGATGAGCACGACCGGCAGGCCCCGGGCGTACAGCGTGGCGATGTACTCCAGGGTGCCCTCGGGCTCGATGACCAGCAGGCCGTCGAACGACTTGGCGGACACCTGCACGCCGAACTGGCGCATCGACTCCTCGCCGCGGTTGCAGGTGAACAACAGCAGGCCGTAGCGCTCGGTCTCCAGCACGTCGACCGCGCCCTGCAGCACCTCGCCGATCCACGGCCAGGTGAGCGAGGGCACCAGCATGCCCACCACGCGGGTCCGGCCGCGAGCCAGGCCCACGGCGCGCGAGCTGGGCACGTACCCGAGTTCCTCGATCACCTTGCGAACCCGGGCGGCGGTGGATTCGTCCAGCTCACCCTTGCCGTTGAGCACTCGGGACACGGTCGTCTTGCTGACCTTCGCCCGGGCCGCCACGTCGGCGATGGTGATTGGCACTGGTCCTCCGGGAGCTCTGCAACGATGTAACCAGATGGTTGAATCGCCGTTTCGGAACCGGTTTCGGGAGCGGTTCCGGGCAGTCAACTCCAGTGAGCCCCGTCACGTCAATGCACGCCCCGCTTTATTTAGGTTTCGAGACGATAACTGAGTTTGCTGGCCTCGCTTCGCTCGGCGGCTCGCGCCTTAGACCCGGTGAGATGCCGCAGTCGCTGCGGTCGCTGCGCTCCCTCCGCTTGGTGCGGCATCTCACCGGCGGCGCTCGCTGGCCTCGCATGCCTCGACCCGGCGGACCAGCTCGGGCAGGACGGCGCCCAGCGGGGCGTCCACCATCAAGCCGGCGTACGGCTCGCCGCGGGTGGCGCCCTGGTTGACGATCGCCACCCGGATGCTCTCCTTGGCGGCGCGCAGCACGAACCGGCGCCCGGACATGACCGTCAGGGAGGAGCCGAGCACGAGCAGCGTACGGGCGCGGGCGACCAGATCGAAACTGCGGTTTACCCGGTCCGGCGGGACGGTCTCGCCGAAGTAGACCACGTCCGGCTTGAGCATCCCGCCGCAGCCGGTGCAGCCCACCACCACGAAGCCGTCCAGCTCGGCGTCGTCCAACTCCACGTCGCCGTCCGGGTTGACCGCGGTCACCGCGGCCGCGAACCCCGGGTTGGCGGCGTCAAGCCGTTCGATCAGCTCCTGCCGTCCGGAGGTCGCGCCGCAGTCCAGGCAGGCGATCCGGGCCAGGTTGCCGTGCAGCTCCACCACGCCGTGCGCACCGCCAGCCTGGTGCAGACCGTCCACGTTCTGGGTGATGATGCCGTCCACCACGGCCAGCTCCTGCAGCCGGGCGACCGCACGATGCCCCGCGTTCGGGCGGGCCCCGCCGATGGTGCGCCAGCCCAGATGGCTGCGGGCCCAGTAACGCCGCCGCGCGACCGGGTCCCGGGTGAACGCCTGGTACGTCATCGGCGTGTGCCGCCGCGCCACCCCGGACGGCCCGCGGTAGTCCGGGATCCCCGACTCGGTCGACAGGCCGGCCCCGCTGAGCACCACCACACCCCGATCGGCGACCCACTCGGCCAGCCGAGCGACCAGCTCGTCACGTTCCACCGGACCATGGTCCCTCGCCGGCCGAGGCGGCCGCGCACAGGCATCCAAAGGAGTGCATACTCCGGCGCAGACCGGTAGGTTGGTCGTCGTGGCTGCGGTCCGGCGCCTGCTTCCCCGTCACTGGGACGGGCACCGCCTGCTGCAGTTCCTCACCGGCCTGGCCCTGCTGGCGCTGACCTTCGGCGGCGCCGCCGTTCCGGCCGCGCCGCCCCCGTCCGCGCCCGCCCCGGTCACCACGACCGTCGAGGCGCCCGCGGAGACGACCGCCGAGCCCGCCGAGGCCGAGGTGCAGTCGGCGACCAGCCAGACGGTGGACAGGTCCGACGAGTGCCGGCACGACGCGAGCCGGACCCGGGTCGCCCAGCCGGTCGACGACACCGCGGCTCTCGCCGGGGCCACGCAACGGGCCCACGGCTCGCGCGCCCCGCCGCTCGGCTGAGCCCACCCCTGCGCCGGTGACCTCGGCGGCGGCCGTGCACACCCGCGGCCGCCAGAAGCCAGGCACCCCGTGGCGTCAGAAGCGACTCCAACGCGCGTACCAAAGTCCGCTTTTGATCGCCGCTCACCGAACCATGCGACCAGGCCGGCCATATCGCAAAAGCCGAGGTGCCCGATGGAATCCGCTCTGCACAGTTTTCTCCTGTCCGTTCCCCAAGCCGCCGCCATCTGGATCGTCATGCTGCTGCTCGTCGCGCTGGCTGCGATGGCGCTGATGCTGCCCCGCCGGCTCGCTTCGGGTCCGGCGCCGGAACCTGCCATGGATGATGGGGTCCGCTACGCCGACGAGGTGGCGGTGGCGGCCGACCGGGCCGCCGCGACGGCGCGGCGCAGGCGCGCGGAATGGCACCGCGCGCAGGACGACGTCGACGCTGCCTGGGCCGCCTACGATCAGGCCGATGGTGCCGTGCGCCGGGCCGCGACCGCGTCCGCGTTCCCCCTGCTGAACGGCCACCGCCCGCCCGGAGAGAACGCCGACCGCGAGCGCTACCTGCACCGGGCCGCGACGGCCGCCTGCCGCCGGCACGAGATCTCGATCAAGCAGCTGAACGAGGCGCTCGCGCACCGCGGATGGGACGCCGGCCTGCATCCCGTCGCGCAAGAGGCGGCGCTGCTCAACGCGACGCGGGAGCATCGGCTCGCGGCGTACCGGGCGGCGACCGCGCGGGAGCGGGAGGCCTGGCGGGCCGCCGAGGCGGCCGCGGACGCGTTGTGCAGCCTGCGCGCGGAAGCGGTGGACGCGCGGGTGCGGGCCGGCCAGCCCGAGCTCTCCGCGGGCGCGCAATGGTGGGCCGACCAATGGGCCACCACCCAGCCACTCCCGGTCGTCGCACTTCCGTCGACTGTGGACGGGCGTCAGCCGATCGCAGCCTGAGCGGCTCGTACCCAGGCGTTCGGCGGGACGGACAGGTACCGTCACAAGGCAGGTACCACCCACGGGCAGGAGAGCGGCGTGGAGTCAACTCTGGCGAGCAAGCCGCCCGCGGTCCGGCTGCACCGGGCCGCGCGCATCGAGGACGCGATGCACGAGGTCCTCGAACGCCGGCTGCGGCAGCGCGGCTGGCACCCGGTCATCACCGCGTACACCGGGTACGGGGCGCCGGGCTGGGCCCGCGTCATGGCGCGCGTCGTGCTGACCCGGCGTCGGGCCACGCCCAAACAACTGGAGAAAGTGCGTGGCTGGCGCAGCTTCACCACTACCCCGGTCGACAACGCGACCGTGCAGATCCAGATCGGCGACCAGGTGCACGAGACGAAGACGGATCGCAGCGGCTACGTCGACTGCCGAGTGAAGGGCGACCTCGAGCCGGGCTGGGCGACGGTCCGGCTCAGCACCGAGGGTTCCGAGCCGGTGGACGCGCCGATCCGGGTCGTCGACCCCGGCGTGACGTTCGGCGTCATCTCCGACATCGACGACACGGTGATGGTGACCGCGCTGCCGCGCCCGCTGCTCGCGGCGTGGAACACGTTCGTGCTGGACGAGCACGCTCGCATGGCCGTGCCCGGGATGGCGGTGCTGTACGAGCGGCTGGTCAGCGGGAACCCCGGTGCGCCGGTCTTCTACCTGTCGACCGGCGCGTGGAACGTGGCGCCGACGCTGACCCGGTTTCTGTCCCGGCACCTGTACCCGGCCGGTCCGCTGCTGCTCACCGACTGGGGGCCTACTCCGGACCGCTGGTTTCGCAGCGGGCAGGAGCACAAACGCACCACGCTGGCCCGGCTGGCCGCCGAGTTCCCCGACATCAAATGGTTGCTCATCGGCGACGACGGCCAGCACGACCAGGAGATCTACTCCGAGTTCGCGCACGCGCACCCGGACAACGTGGCCGCCGTGGCGATCCGCCGGCTGTCGCCGACCCAGGCCGTGCTGGCCGGCGCGGTGCCCGGCCCGTCCGGCAGCCCGGAGGCGGTCGGATCGGGCGGCAAGACCTGGTTCTCCGCACCGGACGGCGCGGGCCTGTGGTCGTTGTTACGGGACACCGACATTGTCTAGCGCTCGGGTTCCGACACTTCGGCCACGCGCGCGTGCAGCCGCTCGCGGATCTCGTCGGGGGTGTACGCGCGCCGGCGGCGCTCCGCCCGGGCCAGCACCACACCCGTAGCCGCGACGCCCGCCAATCCGGCCAATCCCACAATTTTCCACCAACGCATCTGCTGAGGATAGACACGTGGACGCCGACATCAGCCTCGACGAGGCCATGGATCTGACGCGTACGGGTGACATCTGGATCTTCCGTGGCCGGTCGGCGCCCGACCGGGCCATCCGGGCGATGACCAACAGTCCGGTCAACCACGTCGGGATGTCGCTCGTCATCGAGGACATGCCGCCGCTGATGTGGCACGCCGAGCTCGGCAAGTCGCTGCCCGACCTGTGGTCCGGCACGTTCCAGCGCGGCGTCCAGCTGCACGACCTGCGCGACGCGGTCACCGTGTGGGCCCACCGGTACGGCCAGCGGGCCTGGTTGCGCCAACTCGAGCAGCCGGTCACCAAGGAGATGGAGGACAGGGCACTGCGCACCGTCGCCCGCCTGGACGGCACGCCGTTCCCGTCGTCCGCGCAGCTCGCCTGGCGCTGGCTGCGCGGCCGGGTGCCGAAGGTCCGGGTTCCCTGGCCGCAGCCGGAGAGGACCGAGTCGGCCCTGGAGACCGCCTATTGCGCCGAGGTCGTCGCGGTGACGTACGAGGCGATGGGCCTGCTGCCGCGCGGCCGGCAACCCAACTGGTACGACCCGGGCCGGTTCTGGAGCGGCGACGACCTCGAGCTCTGCGACGGGTACCGGCTGGGCGACGAGATCGCCGTGGACATCCCGCTCAAGTAAGAATGTCCCGGTGGGGGCGGGGCTGGTCGGACGCGTCCCGCAGCTCATCGGCGTGCTCAGCGTCCGCGGCGGTTCCGTTGGCTTGACGGATCGGCGGGATCGGCGCGAGACTGGCAATCGATTGCCAGCCGAAGGAGCGTGTCATGCCTCGCATCAGTTACGTCGACCCCGACTCGATCACCGATCCCGAGTTGGCCGGATACATCGAGGACTCGCGGCGCTACGGCACGCCCCGGGTGGAGAGCCAGGCGATCCGCGCGCACGTGCCCGCGGTCCTGCGCACGTTCAACCAGTCCTGGCAGGCGGTCTTCCGCGAGGGCGTGCTCGACCACAACATCAAGGAGCTGGCCCGCGTATTCGTGGCCAAGTCGCTCGACTGCGGTTACTGCGCCGGCCAGCGTTCGCACCTGGCGACCCAGGGTGGGCTCAGCGAGCGGGAGTTCGACGACGTCATCGAGTTCCGGGAGTCGACCGTACTGTCCGAGCGGGAGAAGGCGGCCCTGCTGCTGGCCGAGGCGATCGCCTGGGATCCGTCGATGGCCGACGACGAGGTGTGGTCGAAGCTGCACGAGCATTTCACCGAGCCGGAGATCGTCGAGCTCGGCTACTTCATCGGCCTGACGATGGGCCAGCAGAAGTTCCTCAAGACGCTCGACATCAGGCACGGCGATCTCGGCCGCGACACCACGGCGGGCCTGGCCCCGGACGTCGCCGCCACGCTGACCGCACGATGAGGGCGGTGACGGACGCCGACTTCGACGCGTCGGTGCTGGCCGGAGGAACCGTGATGGTCGACTTCTGGGCGCAGTGGTGCGGCCCTTGCCATCAGCTGGCTCCCGTGCTCGAGGCACTGGCGGCCGATCTGGCCGGACGTCTCACCGTGGTAAAGCTGAACGTCGACGAGAATCCGGACTCGGCCGCCCGGTACGACGTCTCCGGGCTACCCACGATGATCCTCTTCACCGACGGCGTGCCGGTTCATCGGGTGCTCGGCCTCAGGCCGAAGGCGGCGCTGCGTGCACAGCTGGAGCCGTGGATCCCCGCACGATGAGACCGGTGTCCAGCGTCACGGCACCTACATCGGTGTGCGGGTTCTCGATCTGCTCTACGACGAGCTGGGCGGCCCGGGTCCCCAGGTCCTCCTGCGGGATCGCCACGGTGGTCAGGGACGGCCGCAGCCATTCCGCCAGCGGCATGTTGTTGATGCCGACAAGCGAGACGTCGTCGGGGCACCGCAGCCGCATCTTGTCCAACGCCGCGTAGCAGCCCACCGCGATCATGTCGTTGCCCGCGAGGATCGCGGTGACCGTCGTTTCCGCCAGGAGTGCGAGGCACGCCCGTTCGCCCGCGGCGGCGGTGAACTGCTCCGCCCGTACGATCCGATGGTCCTCGATGCCGGCCGCGCGCAGCGCCGAGCGGAACGCGTCCTCCCGCGTCTGCGACACCGAGATCCCTGGCGGACCCGCGATGTGCGCGATGGCGCTGTGGCCCAGACCGAGCAGATGCTGGACGGCATCCCGGATTCCGCGCGCGTCGTCGCTCGTGACACTGGGCGCCGCGATGCCGGCGAGGCGGTTGACGAGCACCACGGGCACGCCGTCGCGCACCAGCCCCGCCACGGTGGTGTCGTGCAGCGTCGCGGTGGCGATGATGTAGCCGTCGCAGCGCCGGCCCTTGAAGACCTCCAGCAGTTCCGCTTCGCGCCGTGGATCGTTGTCGGTGCTGGCGATCAGGGCCTCGAAACCGCGGCTTCGCAGGGCCCGCTCCACGCCGCGGAGCAGCGGCGGGTAGAACGGATTCAGCAGATCCGGGACCAGCACGCCGATCGTAGCGGACCGCTGCGTTCGCAACGATCGGCCGACGGGGTCGACGACGTACCCGAGCTCGGCCGCCGCCTGCTCGACCCGGCGCGTGGTCTCCGCGCTGATCCGGCCCGGCAGCCGCGGATTCAACGCCCGGGACGCGGTCGCCGGGTGGACGCCGGCGGCCTTGGCCACATCCTTGATGGTGAGTCGGTCCACGCCGCCAGCGTAGGCCGTACCGCAGGGCACGTTTGCCCGCTGCGGCACCGGGTATTTCCCCGCCTCCGGTCAACCGAGGGGGTCCAATGTCCACCGACGCCATCGTCATCCTCAAGAACGACCACAAACAGATCCGGAGATTGTTCAAGCAGTTCCAGAGCGCCGGCGAGAACGACACCGCGCGCAAGGGCCAGATCGTCGAGGAGATCATCGAGGCGCTGACGGTGCACACGTATCTCGAGAACGAGGTCATGTACGCCGAGGTCCGCAAGCTGCTCCCGGACCTCGAGGGGGACGTCCTCGAGTCGTACGAGGAACACCACGTGGCCGACGTGCTCTGCGCCGAGCTGTACGCGATGAAGCCGGGCGACGAACGCTTCGACGCCAAGACCACCGTCCTCATCGAGAACGTGACCCATCACATCGAGGAGGAGGAGCAGGACTGGTTCCGGAAGGTCCGTGAGGGCCTGGGCCGCAAGCAACTGCAGGAGCTGGGTGCCCGGATGAACGACCTTCGCCAGAAGGCGCCGCGAAGTCCCGCGCAGCCGTCCGCGCTGAATAAGGCCGTCGACGCCGTCACCGCGTAACCGGCAGGTCAGCGACCGCTGCGACGCCCTACCCGGCTGCCCGCCGAGAATGCGGCCGCGCCGGACGTCGTACCCGGGGAGCGGGACGCGTGGCTCCCGGCACCGCGGCCGCGGCCCCCGGACGTCGCCGACCGGTCATGGCTCCCGGCACCGCGGCCGCGACCTCCGGACGTCGCGGCACGGTCGTGGCCCGGGGCGGCGGGCGAAGGGCGGCGCCGTCCCGCTGGCTGACCGGCCGCGGGAGCCGCCGGCGGCGGCGGTGTGAACGTGCGCTGGCCGGGCGCGAGTTGTGCGAGCAGAGCGTCGCCGGGCCGGGCCTTCGTCGTCGTCGGGCGGATGCCGGCCTTGCGCGTGAGGTCGCGGACGTCGTTCTGCTGGTCGTCGGTCATCAGCGTGATGACGGTGCCCTGCGCGCCCGCCCGCGCGGTCCGGCCGGACCGGTGCAGGTACGCCTTGTGCTCGACCGGCGGGTCGGCGTGGATGACGAGCGCGACGTCGTCGACGTGGATGCCGCGCGCGGCGATGTCCGTGGCGACCAGCGTCTGCGCGCTGCCGTCGGAGAACGCGGAGAGGTTGCGGTTGCGGGCGTTCTGGGCGAGGTTGCCATGCAGCTCGACGGCGGGCACGCCGGCGGCCACGAG
The DNA here is from genome assembly GCA_036001925.1 of Actinoplanes sp. Taxonomy (GTDB): domain Bacteria; phylum Actinomycetota; class Actinomycetes; order Mycobacteriales; family Micromonosporaceae; genus Actinoplanes. The sequence continues at coordinate 13,048 of DASYTU010000088.1, read as the reverse complement.
CTGGCGGGTGAGGGTCTTGGCGCGGCGCTTCGTACGGGTGAAGACCATGGTGCGCCCCGGCGCGGCAACCAGGTCGACCAGCACCGGAAACCGGTCGTCGTGACGTACGTGAAGGACGTGGTGCGCCATCTCGACCGGGGCCTCGGCGGCCGCGTCCACGTGGTGGGTGGCCGGCTGGTGCAGGAAGCGGTCGACGAGCACGTCGACGCCGCCGTCCAGGGTCGCGGAGAACAGCATCCGCTGGCCGCCGCGCGGGGTCTGGTCCATGAGGCGGCGGACGACCGGCAGGAAGCCGAGGTCGGCCATGTGGTCGGCCTCGTCGAGAACGGTGATCTCGACCGCGTCGAGGCTGGCGTGGCCCTGCTGGATGTGGTCGGCGAGCCGGCCGGGGCAGGCCACCAGCACGTCGACGCCGGCGCGCAGGCCCTTGATCTGCGGGTTGGCGCCGACGCCGCCGAAGACAGTGAGGGTGCGCAACCCAAGAGCGGCGGCGAGCGGGCCGAGCGTGGCGTCGATCTGCGTGGCCAGCTCTCGGGTCGGCGCCAGGATCAGCGCGCGCGGCCGGCCCGGCCGCCGCGGGGTGCGGCTTGCGGCGAGGCGGGCTACCACGGGCAACGCGAACGCGTACGTCTTGCCGGAGCCGGTGCGACCGCGGCCGAGCACGTCGCGGCCCGCCAGCGAGTCGGGCAGGGTCGCGGCCTGGATGGGGAACGGTGTGGTGATGCCGAGCTGTGCGAGGGCCGCGACGAGCTTCGTGGGCACGCCGAGGTCGGTGAACGATGACATGTAGGTGAGAACTCCGAACGTCTGAAGGGGTCGTCCTGCCCGGCGCAGACCGTCTCGCGGTCGCGGCGCGTGGTGGTCGATCCGAAGACGGCCCGAGGCAAGACTGAGCGGGCCGCGCGACCAAGCATACGCTGCCGGCCGCCGCGACCCGGCTGCACCCGCCGTCGACCCGTGTCGCACGCGGCCTCGCACCGTTCTCCGCGTCGCGCTCGTGGGCGGCGGCCGGGCCATCGAGGAGATCGGTACAACGTCAAGGAAGGTGTGTTGACCTTGGTCTACGGTGCGGGGATGACGACCGGCGAGCGGTTGCGTCACATCGTCCGGTCCTGCCCATGGTTGATGCGGGTCCTGGCGACCGTACGCGCGTCCGGTCTTCCGGACGCCTGGGTCGGTGCGGGCGCCGTCCGGGACGTGGTCTGGGGACAGTTGTTCGGCGCGGGATTCAGGCCCGAGGACGTCCACGACGTCGACGTGGTGTTCTTCGACGCTCGCGATCTCAGCCGCGACCGTGACGAACAGGCCACCCGGACCCTGCGGGACGCCTGGTCAGACGTGCCGTGGCAGGCCCGTAACCAGGCGGCCGTCCACACCTGGTACGCCGAGCGCTTCGGCGGCGACCCGGTCGACGCGTTCCGGACGGTCGCCGACGCTGTGGCGACCTGGCCCGAGACGGCGACGGCGATCGCTCTGCGCCTCGACGCGACCGGCGACGACGTGGAGGTTTGCGCGCCGCTGGGCCTGGCCGACCTGATGGCCGGCGTGTGGCGACGCAACCCGCGCCGGGTCAGCCTGGCGGAGTCACGAGCCCGGCTCGCCCGTCACCGCCCGGCCGAGCGCTGGCCCGGCGTACGGGTGATCCCACCGGGCTGAGCCGCCGTCGAAGCGGTGACCGCGCAGCGCGGCTCCAACGCCCAGGCGCCGGCGACGTCACCGCCGCTGAAGCGGTCGAACACGGTCTGTGCTGCGGCCTTCGTGCCGTCGACGGTCTTTGGATGACGGAATCCTGACACGTCCGGGTGAGACCGTGACGTACACAACGAACGTGCCGTGACGCCGGAACGTCGGCTATTCTGAGCGTTTGCAGCACACAAAAAGGCGACCCGAAATGGTCGCCGACCACGGAAGGGTAACACACCAGGGAGTGGCATTGTCAAGCTCCGCCGCGGTCACGCGGAATGATGACATCCGGACCGAGCAGGCCTATCTCAGCACGCTCTACGCGCGCCTGGATCAACTGCGTGAGCAGGCCGACGAGCGGCTGCGCGCGATCCTGCTCGAGGCCGGCGGGACGCCGCAGGGCCGCGCCCAGCGTGACGCGACACGCCGCCATTACGCCGAACAACTGGGCCAGATGAATGCCGTCGAAAATGGTCTCTGTTTCGGCCGGCTGGATTTCGCCGCCGACAATCCCCGCTACATCGGCCGGATCGGGTTGTTCGCCGAGGACCCCGAGCGGGATCCGCTGCTGGTGGACTGGCGGGCGCCGGCCGCGCGGCCGTTCTACGTCGCGACCGCGGTGTCTCCCGACGGCGTGACCCGCCGGCGCCACCTCCGTACCAGGGGCCGCGAGCTGACCGGCATCGACGACGAAGTGCTGGACCTCGCGGCGGGCGGCGCGGGCGGCCGCGAGGACGTCACGGGTGAGGCCGGGCTGCTGTCCGCGCTCACCGCCGAGCGCACCGGGCGGATGCGCGACATCGTGGCGACGATCCAGGCCGAGCAGGACGAGGTGATCCGCTCCGGACTGCCCGGCGTGCTCGTGGTGCAGGGCGGCCCGGGCACCGGCAAGACCGCCGTCGCGCTGCACCGGGCGGCGTACCTGCTGTACACCTACCGCGCGCAGCTGACGAGGCAGGGTGTGCTGATCCTCGGTCCGAACGCGACGTTCCTGCGCTACATATCCCAGGTGCTGCCGTCGCTGGCCGAGACCGGCGTGCTGCTGGCCACGCTGGGCGACATGTTCCCCGGGGTCCGCGCCCGCGCCGAGGAGGCGCCCGAGGTGGCCGAAATCAAGGGGCGGACGCAGATGGTCGACGTGCTAGCCGCGGCGGTCGCCGACCGGCAGACCGTCCCGCACGACTACGTCGAGGTCGACCACGACGGCTACCCGCTGCGCGTCGAGCGGGCCGTCTGCGAGGACGCCCGCGCCGCGGCCCGCAAGTCAGGCCGGCCGCACAACGTGGCCCGGCAGATCTTCGTGACGGAGGCCGTCCACGCGCTGTCGCTGCAGATCGCGGAACGCATCGGCGCCGACCCGCTGGGCGGAGACAACCTGCTCGAGGAGGCCGACCTCGCCGAGACCCGCCGGGAGCTGCGCGAGGACGAGGACGTGCAGGCGGCGCTGCGGGAACTGTGGCCGGTGCTCACGCCGCGCCAGGTCCTGCGGGACCTGCTCAGCTCGGCGGAGCGGGTGGAGCGGGCGGCGCCCATGCTCACCGCGGAGGAGCGGGCGCTGCTGCTCCGTGAACGGGGGGCCGGCTGGACGCCGGCCGACGTACCGCTGCTCGACGAGCTGGCCGAGCTGCTGGGCGAGGACGACACTGCGGCGCTGCGCGCGGCCGCGCACGAGCGGCGGCAGGCCGTCGAGTACGCCGAGGGCGTCCTCGAGATCGTCGAGGGCTCCCGATCGCTGGACTTCGAGGACGACGCCGAAGAGGAGATCCTTTCGGCGATCGACGTGGTGGACGCGAGCGCGTTCGCCGAACGCTATGCCGAGTCCGACACGCGGACCGCCGCCGAACGGGCGGCCGCCGACCGCACCTGGGTGTTCGGGCACGTCATCGTGGACGAGGCGCAAGAGCTGTCGCCGATGGCGTGGCGGCTGCTGATGCGCCGGGTGCCGAGCCGGTCGATGACCGTGGTCGGCGACGTGGCGCAGACCGGCGATCTGGCCGGCACCACCACCTGGGACCGGGTCTTCGAGCCGTACGTGGCACAGCGCTGGCGGATGGCCGAGCTGACCGTCAACTACCGCACCCCGGCCGAGGTCATGGCGGTCGCCGCGGACGTCCTGGCCGCCGTCGACCCGTCGTTGCAACCGCCGCGGTCGGTGCGGTCGGCCGGCGTCGCGCCGTGGGCGGCGCGGGTGGCGCCCGGCGCGCTCGCCGCTGAGCTGATCGCGACGGTACGGCGGGAAGCGGCGCAGGAAGGCGAGGGGCGCCTGGGCGTCCTGGTCCCGGCTGCCCGCGAGGAGGAGCTCGGCCACGCCCTGGTCGCGGCAGTGCCCGCGGCGGCTGTCGGCGAGCAGCCCGACCTGCTCAACAGGGTCGTGCTGATGACCGTGAAGCAGGCCAAGGGCCTGGAGTTCGACGCCGTGATCGTGGTGCAGCCTGATGAGATCGTCGAGGAGAGCCCGCGCGGCCTCAGCGACCTCTACGTCGCGCTCACTCGGGCGACCCGCCGCCTGGCCGTCCTCCATACGACCGACCTCCCCAAGGTCCTGACCGCCCTCGCCTGACGTGCAGGAGTCGGTAGCGCGACGGTGCGTACCGGTTGCATCCACAGGTCAGCGGTCGGCAGGGTGAGCGCCATGGATCTGAGCGACACCGGCACGGCCGTGACCGTGATCAGCGGCCTGGTCCTCCTGGTCGGCGTACTGGGCGTACTCGTCCCGGTGGTGCCCGGCCTGCTGCTCTGTTGGCTGGGCGTCCTGCTCTGGGCGCTGTTCGGCGACGGGAACGGCGGCCGCTGGGCCGTGCTCGGATTCGCGACCGCAATCGCGGCCGCGGGCACCGTGGTGAAGTACCTGTGGCCGGGCCGACGGCTCAAGGCCACCGGCGTGCCCACGTCGTCGCTGCTGGCCGGCGGCGTGCTCGGGGTGATCGGGTTCTTCGTGGTGCCGGTGGTCGGCCTCGTGCTGGGCTTCGTGCTGGGCATCTGGCTCGCCGAGCGGATGCGGCTCGGCCCGGGCCGCGCCTGGCCGTCGACGAAGCAGGCGCTCGCGGCGGTCGGCCTGTCGATCATGGTGGAATTCGCCGCGGCGCTCACCATCGCGGTGATCTGGGCGCTCGGGTTGCTCGCGACTTAGCGGTCGCCCCGTGGCCTATCGATATGTCGGCTGGGTGCGCGGGCGGCGGCGGAGCCGGCGGCGGCGCCGCTGCGTCATGAGCAGCAGCAGCGGCGTGCCGGCGAGCACGATGGCGACGGCCGCGGCGGCACCGAGGGACAGCACCCTCGGCGGCCCCAGGCGGGCCGCCGTCGGCGCGACCTTCTCGGGCCCATTGGACGGCGCGACGGCGGCGCTGTCCGCGGTGGCCGTGCCCGCGGCGTCCTTGCCGTCCGGGTCGACGAGCTTGCCGACGGAGGCGTCCGTGGGGAGCGAGAACCCCCAGTCGAGCAGCGCGGCACCCTGCTGCCAGCCGCGCAGGGGGATCGCCTCGGCGCCCAGCAGCGTCACCACCAGCCGGCGACCGTTGCGTTCGGCCCCGCCGACGTAGCTGTGCCGGGCCAGCGTGGTGAAGCCGGTCTTGCCGCCCAGTGCGCCCTTGTAGTTGAAGATCAGTTTGTTCTCGTTCTGGATCTGGAAGCCGCCCTGCTTGAGCGCCTTCTGCGCCGGCAGCTGGGCGGTCTTGGTGAGCGCGTACTTGCGGAAGTCGGCCCGGTCGAAGCACACCCGGGCGATGAGCGCCAGGTCGTAGGCGCTGGTGAACTGGCCCGGTCCGTCCAGGCCGGACGGCGTGACCGCGTGGGTCTGGAACGCGCCCAGCCGCTTGGCCTCCGCGTTCATCGCCGCGACCGTGGCGCGTACGCCACCGTTGCCGCCGGCCAGCCGGGCCAGCGCGTTCGCGGCGTCGTTGCCCGAGTTCAGCATCAGGCCCAGCCAGAGCGTCGACACGCTGTACTTGCCGCCCCTGACCAGCCCGACCGCGGAGCTGCCCGGCTCGATCTCGACATCGCCCTGGGTGATGGTGACGGTCGCATTCGGGTTGAGCTTGGGCATCGCGGTCGCGGCGAGCAGCAGCTTCTGCACGCTGGCCGGCGTGCCGTAGACGTGCGGACCGCAGCCGCCGAGGACCTCGCCGGTGTCCAGGTCGGCCACCAGCCAGCTGGTGGCGGTCACCGCCGGCGGCGCCGGGGAGCCGGACGGGACGATCAGGCCGTCCGTGGCCAGCGCGTCGCCGCCGACCGCCCGCAGCACCGGGTCGTCCGTGGGTGGCGTGGGCCGCGGCGGCCGCCCGGGCGGTGGGGCGACATTGGGCTTGGGGCATGGCACCAGGGCGGCCGCCTTGGCCGCGACCGGTGCCGCGGCGCTCGAGGCGCCAGTCGCGGCGAAGACGGCCGGCGCCGGTGCGGCCGCGCTCGCGGCGCCCGTCGCGGCGAGGGGTGCCGGTGCGGCGGCCTTCGAGGCGCCGGCGGGTGTGATTCGCGCGGTCGCCGCCTGCGCGGGCGACGCCGCTGCCACGGGCAACGCCAGCGCGGCAGCGGCGAACGCCGCCACGACGCGCCATCGGGTCGTGGTTGTGGTGCCACGCATCACGGCCAGGTGACTCCCGCGTCGAGCCGGCGCTCCAGGAGCTGCGCCAGGGGCATGGTCTCGCCGTCGCCGCCGCCCGCACCGACCACCAGCCGGGGCGGACTCGGCTCCACCTCCGCGCCGGTGAACCGGGCGCGCAGGGACGACGGCACGGTCAGGGCGTAGTACTTCCCGTCGGCGCCGACGGCTACCGACTTGTTCGCCTTCAGGTACCAACCGCGCAGCTTGGTCTTGTAGGTGGCACGGCCGTCGAAGGTGCGCGCGCTCAACACGGTGGGCGGGATTCCTCGCTCCGCGGCGCGCCGGACGAAGTCGGCCAGCAGGGCCGCGGCCTGTTCCGCCTCCGCGGCGCGGCCCGCCTCGAACGCGGCCGCATGCCCGGCGACGGCCTGCCGGCGTTGCTCATGCCAGGCGGCCCGCTCGTCGTCCATGGCGACGACCCTAACGTCCCTTCCGCACGATCATCCACCCCGGTTTGGCATCCGTGGCTTCGGGCGTGGCCGCGCGCGAATCACCGGAATACATGACATCCATTTCTGCGGCGCACCGCCGCCGGCGGAAAAAGAATTGCAAAGATGGCGGGAAGAGTTGCGAATGAGTGGCCTTGCGGGTGACACTGAGCGCGGTTCTTCGCAAAACCTCGGGAGTCGTTATGGCGCGGCAGGTAATCACTACTCTCATCGACGATCTGGACGGAAAGAAGGCGGACCGTACCGTCGAGTTCGCCTTGGACGGGACGAGTTACACGATCGACCTTTCCGAGGCGAATGCCGGAAAGCTGCGCAAGGCGCTGGATCCGTTCATCGCCGCCGGCACCCGGGTCGGCCGTGGCTCGGCCCGCGGAGCCGGGCGGCATGTCGGCGCCGTCACGTCCGGCCGCTCGGCGGGCAGTCGCGACGAGAACAAGGCGGTTCGCGACTGGGCGATCCGCAACGGATATCAGATCTCCGAGCGCGGCCGCATTCCGCAGAGCATCAGCGACGCCTACCGCGCCGCCCACCGCCGCTGACCCGTCCGATTACGTTTCGGCCACCGCTGCGAACGCAGCGGTGGCCGTCGTATTTAGGGCGACGTGCGTAGCCGCGGCAGCAGGCCGGCGACCGTTTCCACCACCTTCTCGTCACCCGCATACCAGCTCGACCGGCGCGGCCAGTGCGCCACCACATCGGTGAAACCGAGCTCGCCGGCGCGCCCGACCGCGTCCACGAATGCGTCCGCGCTGCGCATCGAGAACACCGGCGCGGAATCCAGGTCCAGATATCGGTCGACGTCGTTCGCCGGCCGCCCGGCCGCAACGAGTGCGTCCGAAAAGGATGCCGCTGCCGCCGCGACCGAACGCCACCACGCTTCCTGATCGTCGAGGGCCTGAGTACCCGTAGTGACCCAGCCGTCGCCGTAGCGCGCGGCCAGCCTCAGCGTGCGCGGGCCGTTCGCGGCGACCACGAACGGCGGTCGCGGCCGCTGCACCGGACCGGGCGTGCTGCGGGCGTCCACCGCGGAGAAGTACGTGCCGGTCCGGGTGATCCGCTCCTCGCGCAGCAGCGCCTCCAGCAGTTCGAGAAACTCCGCGAACCGGTCGACGCGCTCGCGTGGGGTGAGCTCGCGGGCGCCCAGCACCGCCGAGTCGAACCCGATGCCGCCCGCGCCGATGCCGAGCGACAGCCGGCCCTGCGATATGTCGTCGAGCGCGGTCACCTCCCGGGCGAAGTGCACCGGATGACGGAAGTTGGGCGAGGCCACGTACGTGCCGAGCCGGATCCGCCGGGTCACCATGGCGGCCGCGGTCAGCGTGGCTACGGCGTCGAACCACGGGCCGTCGACCAGGTCGCGCCAGCCGAGGTGGTCGTACGTCCAGGCGTGGTCGAAGCCGTACTCCTCGGCGCGTCGCCAGCGGCGACCGGCCACGGACCAGCGTTCGTCGGGCAGGATCACGATGCCGAAGCGCACGGACGGCACCGTACCTCACGCGGTACGCAGGCCCGCACCGTCCGTGCGGTCGACCGACGCGGCGTCGTCGAAGGCGGCCAGCGCCCGGACCAGATCCTGCCGCCCGGCGGGCGTCATCCGCTCCAGCACATCGGCGAGTGCGGTACGCCTGCGGTCGCGCAGCTCGTCGAGCATCCGGCGGGCGGCCGGGGTGAGCAGCAGCCGCACCTCGCGGCGATCGCGCGGGTCGGGAACCCGGCGCAGGAGCCCGGTCGCCTCGAGGCGGTCGCAGAGCCGGCTCGCCGACGACGGCACCACGCCGAGCGCCTCGGCCAGGCGGCTCATGTTGGTGTGCTGGTTGCGCGCGACGATCGTCAGTACCCGCAGCTGCGTCGGCGGTATGGCGGGGGATTGGGCGAGCCGGGCGCTGTCGAGGACGGCCACCAAGGAATCCACCGTCGACTCCACCGCCTCGGCGACGTCCGTCACGCGCTCCATGCCGGTCCCCTGCACTCCGTAGCGGACGTTTGCAGCCAGCCGTACCCGCTCCGCGCGGACTCCAGCCTGTCCAGCCGGCATCAGCGGCGCCAGTCCAGGCAGACCGTGACCGCGTCATCGGCCGGATCTGTGCCCGCATGGTAATCGCGCAGGCTGCGCATCACCGTACCCACCGCCTCGGTGGCGGGCTGCAGCCGCGTCCGGCGCAACGTGCTCAACAACGCGGACTCGCCGTACGGGGCGCGGCCGTTCGGGGCGGCGGCATGCACGCCGTCGCTCACCACGAGCAGCCGGTCACCCGGTTCGAGCTGGAAGAACTGGGTCTCGTACCGGATGTCGCCGAACATGCCGAGGGGCAACTGCTGTCCCAGCGAAACGGGCCGGACCTCGCCTTCGCGTGCGATCATCGCGCGCGGCGAGCCGGCGCGTCGGACGGTCGGACAACTCGGGCTCTCCTCGAACAATTCTGCAATATTTGCCGTAGGGCAAGAATGATAGGGGTAGCCAGGCGCCGCACGCGGAGAGGTCAGGCGAACGACTTCTCGAAGTGGATCAGGCTGCCGCTGCGCGGTGCGGAGTGCATGCGCACGTTGTCGCTGAGCGCCTTGATGAGGAACAGGCCGCGTCCGCGCTCGCTCGTAGCGTCGGGCGATCCGCCGCCCACGCCCGCGGCATCGAATCCGGCGCCGTCGTCGAGCACGTCGATGGCACAGTGGTCATCGGCCACGTCGAGGCGTACCTCGAACTGGTTCGCGCCGGTGGCGTGCTTGACGACGTTGGCGCAGGCCTCGGTCAGCGCTATCTCCAGATCGGTGCCGGACTGCCGGTCGACGCGCAGGATCGTGAGCGCACAGCGCAGCAGCCGGCGCGCCGCCGAGATGCTGTCCACCTCGCGGGGCAGTTTCACCCGGACCGACATGCGCATGTCATGGTTGTGCCCGCCGGGCCGCCGACGTAACCCCGGTTGTGCGTGATATGGCCGATTCGGGCGGCTCGGAAATTCGTGTTATCCAGCGGGGCCGCGCACGTCTCCCCCTGGCGGTGGTCCGCGCCACCGAGCGCGATGATCGGTGCTCCTCAGAGAGGCGGGAACGATGCCGGATCAACCGGACACCGCGACGGTGATCGCCGCCCGCGGGGGCGACCCGGCCGCGATCGATCGGCTCGTCGCCGGCTACCTGCCGCTTGTCTACACGATCGTCGGCCGTGCCCTCGAGGGCCACGCCGACGTCGACGACGTCGTGCAGGATGTCATGCTGCGCGTGTTGCGCAACCTGGGCGAGCTGCGTGACCCCGAGGCGTTCCGGTCGTGGCTGGTCGCGATCACGGTTCGACAGGTCCGCGAGCGGTACCGGGCCCGGCGCGGTGCCCCGGACGTTCTGGTACACGAAGATGTCCGCGATCCGGGCGCCGACTTCACCGACCTCGCGGTCACCCGGCTCGAGCTCTCCGGCCAGCGCCGGGAGACCGCCGAGGCGACCCGGTGGCTGGACGAGGAGAACCGGGAGCTGCTGTCGCTGTGGTGGCTGGAAGCGTCCGGCGAACTCACCCGCGACGAGATCGTCGCCGCGATCGGCGTGACGCGCCAGCATGCCGCCGTACGGATCCAGCGCATGAAGGGCCAGCTGGAAACGGCCCGGGTGGTCGTGCGGGCCCTGGCCGCGACCCCGCCGTGTCCCGACCTGCGCCTGGTCACGGCGGATTGGGACGGACGGCCGAACGGCCTGTGGCGCAAACGCATCGCGCGCCACACCCGCGATTGCCGCAACTGCTCACCGGCATGGTCCGGTCTGGTCGCCGCCGAGCGTCTGCTGGCCGGCATCGCGCTGGTACCGCCGCCGCCCGGCTTCGGTGGCGGCCTCGCCGGCGGCGCGAGCCCGGGCCTGGGCATGCAGAGCGCCGCGACGCACGGTACGCACACCGCAATGGGCAAGATCGCCGCCAAGACCGCGTTCGGCGCGGGCCGGCGCGTCCTCACCGCGGTGCTCGCCACGGGCGCGGTCGCCGGCAGCGGCGTGGCCGTGGTGGTCTACCAGAATTCGGCCGACAAGCACGCAGCCACCGCGGCGGTGGTGTCGACCCAAGCGCCTGCGCCGCGACTGTCGCTGCCGCCCCCGACGCCGAGCGCGACCTCGATCCCGCCCTCGGTCTCGCCGTCGGTGAAGCCCAGGCCGAGCAGGCCGAAGGCCGCGATCCCGACCGCGACCACCAGCAAGAAGAAGGGCGTCAGCGTCTGGAAGTTCAACGGACTGTCGGCGGCGCTCGACGACGTCGGCGCCGGCTGGTACTACGACTGGGCGGCGAACAACAACGACGTTCCCGGCCCGGCCGGCGTCGAGTTCGTGCCGATGATCTGGGGCAAGGCCAGCGTCACCGACGCGACGATCAAGCAGGCGAAGAGCGAGGGCAAGGTGCTGCTCGGCTTCAACGAGCCGGACATTGCCGGCCAAGCCAACATGAGCGTCGAGGACGCGCTCGCCGCCTGGCCCAAGCTCGAGGCGTCCGGCATGCGCCTGGGCAGCCCGGCGGTCGCATACGGCGGCGACACCGCGGGCGGCTGGCTCGACCGGTTCATGTCCGGCGCGAAGCGGACGGGCCTACGCATCGACTTCATCACATTGCATTGGTACGGCTCGGACTTCGGCCCGGCCGCGGTCGGGCAGTTCCTCGGCTACGTCGACGCCGTACACCATCGTTACGGCCTGCCGATCTGGGTCACCGAGTACGGCCTCATGAACTTCAGCGGCTCCCCGAAGTACCCGACCAGCGCCCAGGAGGTCGCGTTCATCAAGGGATCGACGGACGGCATGGAGTCCCGGTCGTACGTCGAGCGCTACGCCTGGTTTGCGCTCCCGGCGGTGGGGGACAGTGCGGCATATGGCCTGTACTCCGACGGTGACACTCCCACCGCGGCGGGCAAGGCGTACAAGGCGGCCGGCTGAGTCTGCGCGAAGGATATGGTTCGAATCATGATTCGGTTCGGATACAAGGCGTCGGCGGAGCAGTTCTCGCCGACCGACCTGCTCGGCTACGGCGTGCAGGCGGAGCGGCTGGGTTTCGACTCGGTCTTCGTCAGCGACCACTTGCAGCCCTGGCGCCACGACGACGGCCATGCTCCAGCCGCGTTGCCGTGGCTGGGTGCGCTCGCGGCCCGTACCGAACGCGTGCTGATCGGCACCAGCGTGCTCACGCCGACGTTCCGGTACCACCCGGCGGTCGTCGCCCAGGCCTTCGCCACGCTCGGCTGCCTCGCCCCGGGCCGCGTCATCCTGGGCGTGGGCTCGGGTGAGTCGCTCAACGAGGTGCCGCTCGGCATCCCCTGGCCGGACGGCAAGGAGCGGCTCGCCCGCCTCCGGGAGGCGGTGACGCTGATCAAGCGGCTGTGGGCCGAGGAGCGGGTCACGTTCGACGGCACGTACTACCAGACGAATTGCGCCACCATCTACGACAAGCCTGAACGGCCGGTGCCGATCTACATGGGCGCGTCCGGCCCGGTCGCCGCCAAGACGGCGGGGCGGCTCGGCGAGGGCTTCATCACCACCAGTGGCAAGGGCCGGGACCTCTACGTCAACACGTTGCTTCCGGCCGTCCGCGACGGCGCCGAGCAGGCGGGACGCAAGCTCGACGACCTGGATCTCATGATCGAGGTCAAGGTCTCGTTCGACAAGGATCTGGAGCGGGCCCTCAACGACACGCGGCACTGGGGTGCGCTCGCCCTGACGCCCGAGGAGAAGACCGGCGTCGAGGATCCGATCGAGATGCAGCGCCTCGCCGGCGCCCTCCCGATCGAACGTACCGCCAGTCGCTGGATCGTCTCCTCCGACCCCGACGAGCACGCCGCGAGGGTCGCCGAATATCTCGACATGGGCTTCCGGCAACTCGTCTTCCACAGCCCGTGTCCGGACCAGGATCGCTTCCTGCGCCGCTACGCCGAGGAGATCCTGCCGCGGCTGCGCGAGCGTCGCTGATCGGTCGCCGCGGCTGCGCGAGCGCCGCTGATGGGTCGCCCGCAAAGCCCATTTCCGGTACGGGGAGCGGACGTCGCCGACCGCACCACGACCGACCCGCGTCGGCCCGCGGCTCACCGGCCGGAGCGTTCGCCGGGCACCGCGCGGAGGTGGCCGGGACGATCGCCGCCCCGGCCCTCCCGGCCCTCGTCCGGGATGGCAGAGAGATCTGGTCGGCGCTCGATACGCCGCTCCCAGGACTCCAGACGGCGGCGCCGGCCGCCCACCTCGCGCTGCGGACGGTCCGGGCGGGGGGCGTCTCCCGGCGGCGGCTCGATGCGGTGGTGGACTCCGGCGTCGGTCCGCTCCGCGCCGGGGTGGTCGAGGCGCGGGTCCGGCGCCGAAGGATCGCCGACCG
>DASYTU010000087.1:0-12624 GCA_036001925.1 Actinoplanes sp. | reverse complement strand
GTCACGCTCACCGGCCCCGGCGGGCACACGGCCCGGCCGCACCTGACGGCGGATCTCGTGCACGCGCTTGGCCGGGTCATCGTCGACGTGCCGTCGCTGCTCGACCGCAGGGTCGACCCGCGAGCGGGCGTGTCCATGGTCTGGGGAGCGGTGCAAGCGGGCGAGGCGTTCAACGCGATCCCGGGCGAAGGCCACGTCCGCGGCACCGTGCGGATCCTCAACCGCGACGCCTGGCGCGAGGCGCCCGAGCTGGTCACCAAACTGATCCGCGACGTCGTGGCCGCGACCGGGGCCGAGGCGGATGTGCGCTACACCCGAGGCGTGCCCCCGGTCATCAACGACCGGATGGCGTCCGCTGTCATCGCTGGCGCGGCGGGCGCCGCATTGGGCGCCGACCGCGTCGTCGAAGCCGAGATCAGCATGGGCGGCGAGGACTTCTCGTTCTATCTGGAGCACGTCCCGGGCGCGATGATCCGCCTCGGTACCGGGAAGCCGGGCTCGGAGGCCACAGTCGACCTCCACCAGTCCAATTTCGACGTCGACGAGCGCGCCATCGGATATGGCGTGCGCGTCATGGTCCACACGGCCCTCGCCGCCCTCGCCACCGGAGCTTTCTAGTTTAGATGGCCTCGCTTCGCTCGGCGGGGATTGCGCCCCTTTAGGTCGTTGTCGAGGGCACCGGAAATGACCTCGGCTTCGCCTTGTCATTTCCGGCACCTCCGACAACGACGGGCGCAACGCGACTTCAGTCGCCCTCCGACAACGACGGGCGCAATCCGACTTCAGTCGCCGTCGGTGGACGCCGGCGGGGCCGGGGAGCCCTGCTGCGGGTGCGGCGGGAACGTCGGGAGTGGAGATCCGGCGCTCGCGAGCGCCGGCGCCGGCGGTTCCGGGCGCGGGCGGCGGCGGACGTAGCGGCGGACCAGGTAGAGGATCGCCCAGGCCGGGAGGCCGATGGCGATCAGCCACGGCAGCAGTGCGCCCAGGATGGTGAGCAGGACCGCCAGCGAGGCCAGCAGCGCCTTCCAGCCACCCTTGAGGCCACCGAGGAAGCCGGCCGGGCCGCCGTCTTTGTGTACCGCCTCGGCCTTGGGGTCGAGCAGCACCACGGTGATCGTGGAGAGCGCAGTCAGGTCCGCTAGGCGGCGCTTCTTCGCCTGCAGCGACGCCAGGTCCGCCTCCCGCGTGGCCACCTCTTTCTCCAGCATGACCAGGTCGTTCAGGCTCTTCGCCTGGCTGAGCAGCTTGCGGCCACTGTCCACGCGGGCCTGCTGGACGGCGATCCGCGCGTCCAGGTCGACGGTCTGCTCGGTGACGTCCTCGGTGCTGATCCCGCGTTGTTCCTCCTTGCCGAGCGTGCGGGCCAGCTGGTCGACGACCGAGGAGAACTTCTCCGCCGGTACGCGCAACTCCAGCGTGGCGTCCGACGAGCCGTCCGTGATGTTGCGCTTGTCGCCGCCCACGAAACCGCCGGCGCCGTCCGCGATCGCGGTGGCCTTCGCGGCGGCCTGGTTCACGTCCTCGACCCGGATCGTGATGGAGCCGGTGTAGATGATCGATCGCTGGTCAACGCTCAGGTCCGGCGCCTGCGCGGGTTGGTCCTTGCCCTGCGCCGGCGCCTGCGGTGCGGGCCCCGCCTCGTCCGCGCCCGCGGCCTGCTTCTGGCTAAGGCCGGGCGCGCCAGCCGACGAGCCCGTACTATCTGACGCGCCGCTGCTGCACGCCGTCAGGACGATCCCCGCGACCATCGCCGCGCCGATCAATGCGGTCGTCCTTCGTGCTCCACCCATGATTCCTCCGAATCCCCGTGCGTTTGCCGGCTCGGACGTGCGGCGCGCGTCCCCCGGTTCCGGCAGACTGCGGGGTGAGGAGTCACGATTCGGCTGCGGAGGAGTCCCGTGCGCGTCACGAAGTTCACGCATTCCTGCTTACGCATCGAGGGCGGCGATTCGGTGCTGGTCGTCGACCCGGGCGCGTTCAGCGAGCGCGCCGCTCTGACCGGTGCGGACGCCGTACTGATCACTCATGAGCACCTCGACCACCTGGACGCGGATGCGCTCGCCGACGCGGTGTCCCGACAGCCCGGGATGCGGGTGTACGCGCACCCGGACGTCCTACCGAAACTGGCCGCGTTCGCGGACGCGGTGACCCCGGTGGCGGCCGGGGAGGAATTCCCGGCGGCGGGCTTCACGGTTCGGGCGTACGGCGGCCAGCACGCGATCATCCATCCGGAGATTCCCCGGATCGCCAACCTCGGCTACCTCATCGCGGACGGCGAAACGTCGGTCTACACGCCGGGCGATTCGTTCACCGTGCCCGAGGACGCGTCCGTGGACACGCTGTTCGTGCCGCTCAACGCACCCTGGATGAAGCTCGCGGAGTCGATCGACTTCGTCCGGGCGGTCAAGCCGCGCCGGGCGTACGCCTTGCACGACGCGCTGCTGAACGAGAACGGGGCGAAGGTCTCGGACGGCCACCTGGAGCGACTCTCCGGAACCGACTACGCGCACGTGGCGCCCGGCACCACGATCGACTGACGTGCGGAGCGCCACCGATGAGCTGATCCGGCGGATGTACGAGGCCCCGCCGGACGGCTTCGTCGCGGCCCGTGCGGCCGCGGTCGCCGACGCCCGCAAGGCCGGCGACAAGGACGCCGCCAAGCGCCTCGCCGCGCTGCGCAAGCCGACCGTGGCCGCGTGGGTGGTCAACCTGCTCGCGCTGCGCCGCCCGGATCTGATCGACGAGCTGGTCGAGCTGGCCACCGCGCTGCGTACCGCCCAGCGCGGCCTCAAGGGCGACGAGTTGCGCGAGCTGACCACCCAGCGCCGCCAGGTCGTCTCGGCGCTGGTCGCAGCGGCCCGCAAGCTCGCGGTCGAGGAGGATCCGGGGATGGGCGGGGCCAAGCTGCCGCTCGCCGAGGTGGAAGCCACGCTGACCGCGGCGCTGGCGGAGCCGGAGATCGCGGCGCAGGTGCGTACCGGGCGGCTGATCCGCGCCGCTACGTACGCGGGCTTCGGCGAGGTGCCGCGCCCACGGCTACGCCTCATCACCGCGGACGACGAGGCAGCGGACGAGGAGGCACCGGAAGAGGACGAGACCCAGGAGCACCAGGAGCTCCTCGAGGAGGAGGAGCCGGCCCGGCCCACCGCGCGGGAGCGCGCCGCGGCCGAACGCCGGCGCCGGGAGCGCGCCGAGCGCAAGCGCGAGCTTGGCCGGGAGCTGGCGGCGGCCCAGGCGGCGGAGAAGCGCGCGGACATGCAGCTCGAGCGCGCCGAGGCGGCTGAGCGTGACGCGGGTCACCTCGTGGAGGACCTCGACGCCGAGCTGGCCGAGCTGGAGCGCCGGCGCGCCGAGGCGGTGGCCGATGTGTCCCGGCGCAAGCTGGCCCGACGTACTGCGGAGCGGGAGGCGGCCGCGGCACGGCGGCGGGTGGGCGACGTACAAGCGGCGCTCGAGGACCTCGAGGCCGACGGCCGCGACTGAGAGAATATTTTCCACGGCCGGACGGGGAGAGCAGAATCGGGCACGTGACACCCGAACAGGCCGCCGCCAACGCCAAACCGGGACTCGCCACTCTCGTCGGCGCCTTCGCCGAATCGCCGCAAACACTGCGCCGCGCGCGGCTGCTGGGCTTGTCCGGTTGGGAGTACCACGTGTCGGCGCGGGCCGGCGCGCTCGGCGATGTCCGGCCCGAGACGGTCGCCGCCGCGATCGGCTTCATCGCGCCCGAGGCGGTCGCGGACGCCTGGGAGGCCGCCACCAAGGCGACCGAGCCCATGGAGGTCGCGACATGGCACCTGCACGAGCTGTGCCGCTGGGGCAGCGATCAGCTGGGCGGGTCTCCGCGTCTGAGCCGGCTGTTGGACCTGTCCAAGCGGGTGGTCGATGCCGCGGACGGTGCGGCGCTTCCGTTGTTCGCGGCGTGGCGGGCCATGCCGGTGGCCGACGCCGCACCAGGCGCGCAGGCCGCGGTGATGCTGCACCTACTGCACGAGCACCGGATGGGTGTGCACGTCGTCGCGGTCCGGGCGAGCGGGCTGACGCCGTTGCAGGCCATCATCGCCGGCCCCGACGGCGAGACGGGCGCGGTCGCGTTCGGCTGGCAGCCGCCCTACCCGGCGGCTGGGCCGATCGTGCGCCGTCTCCTGTGGGCGGAGTCGATCGCGGACGCCATCGCGGGGCAGGCGTACGCGCAGCTCGAACTCGAGGAGCGAGTGGAGCTGATCGGTTTGCTCGAGTCGCTCAGCCGCCGACTCGGCCGGTAATTCTCCTCCGGCCGATCGTGGCCGTGTGTTCCGATGCGAACGTGACGAAGCTTCCCGCGGGTGGACCACGCGCCGCACTCGGTTACGCGATCGTGCACGGCCTGGACGGCCACGGGTCGGCACAAGAATGCGGCCGCCGTTCACCCGCCGTCACCGCCCGACCATCTCGGCCGCCCTACGTGGAAGATCGGTGGTGTCCCCGGCGCCACCGATCTTCCCCGCAGTCAAGACGCCAGCGGTAGCGGTGGCGGAACGTAGTCGCACCCGGATGGGACGAAGCCTCATCGGCCGCGCCTATCTCGAGTGCCCGTCGCCTAGACCGGTCAGACCTCCGGCGAGGAGGTACGGGTCGGCCGGCGGCGCAGCTCCGACACGTAGTCGTCGGGCGCACCCGCCTTCTCGGCAGCGTTCGCGATCTCGGACAGGTACCACGCGGTCGGCATCCCGCCCTCGTAGCCGTCGAAGACGTAGACCCAGGCGCTGAACTCGCCCTCGAGCGTTTCGACACGTACCGTAATTTTCTGGTACCTGCCGGCGGTGACGCCCTCGACCTCGTCGAGCTGCGCCGCATCCCACGGGTGTACGTCGTAGAGGGCCACGAAGACCCGGTCGCCGGGTGACTCGACGATCGTGGTGACCGCGCCCTCCCAGCCCATGTCGCCCTCGCCGGCGAAGGTCAGGCGCCAGCCTTCTATCCAACCCACGCCGATCATCGGGGAGTGCGGACAGTAGGCCCGCATGCGGGCCGGATCGAGGTTAGAGCCATACGCGGCGTAATGACGCACGGCGATGACGATAGCCGGACGTGCGGGTGGGGGAGAATACAAGGGGTGCGTGTCGGCACACTTGGGTCCAGTTTCGTGGCGGTTAGCCGAGATGGGGTAGGCGTGAGTCGGATTGTGATCATCGGCGGTGGGCCGGGCGGATACGAGGCGGCGCTGGTCGCCGCGCAGCTCGACGCGGACGTCACGCTGGTCGAGGCCGACGGGGCGGGAGGTGCCTGCGTGCTCTCCGACTGCGTGCCGTCGAAGACCTTCATCGCCAGCTCGGACGTCGTGACCGGGTACCGGCACAACGAACAGTTCGGCATCCACTCGGCCGGCCTCTCCGCCGTCACGGTGGACGCGGTGGCGGTCAACGACCGGGTCAAGAAACTGGCTCTGGCCCAGTCCGGCGACATCCAGACCAAGCTGATCAAAGCCGGCGTCGACGTCGTGGCCGGCCGGGCGAGGCTGGGCGAGGACACGCTCGGTCACAACCACCAGGTACTGATCACCCCGCACGGCGCCGAGACGTACGCAGTGGATGCCTCGACCGTGCTGATCGCCACGGGTGCGACCCCCCGGGTCCTCCCGACGGCGGTGCCGGACGGCGAACGCATCCTGGACTGGCGCCAGGTGTACGACCTGACGGCGCTCCCGGAGCATCTGATCGTGATCGGTTCGGGTGTGACGGGTGCCGAGTTCGCCAGCGCCTATCTCGCCATGGGTGTGCAGGTCACGCTCGTGTCCAGCCGCGATCGGGTGATGCCGCACGAGGACGCCGACGCGGCGATGGCGATCGAGCGGGTCTTCCGCGAGCGCGGCATGACCATCCTGAACCAGTGTCGGGCCGCCTCGGTCGAACGCACCGGCGCCGGCGTCCGCGTGACCCTGTCCGACGGCCGTACGGTCGACGGCTCCCACGCGCTCATGGCCGTCGGCGCGATCCCCAACACGGCCGACCTGGGTCTGCGCGAGTACGGGGTCGACGTGGCCGACGGCGGCTACGTCACCGTCGACCGTGTCTCGCGCACCAACGTGCCGGGCATCTACGCGGCCGGTGACTGCACCGGCGTACTTCTGCTGGCCAGCGTCGCCGCCATGCAGGGCCGGATCGCGGTCTGGCACGCCATGGGCGAGGCCGTCGCGCCGCTACGCCTGCGGACGATCTCCGCGAACGTGTTCACCGACCCGGAACTGGCCACGGTCGGCGTCTCGCAGAACGACGTGGACGCCGGCAAGGTCCCGGCCCGCCAGGTCATGCTGCCGCTCACCGGCAACGCGCGGGCCAAGATGGCCGGCCTGCGGGACGGCTTCGTCAAGCTGTTCTGCCGCGTGGCGACCGGCCAGATCGTGGGCGGCGTGGTGGTGGCGCCGAAGGCGAGCGAGCTGATCCTGCCCATCACGATGGCGGTCGAGAACAACCTGACCGTGGACCAGCTGGCCCACACGATCACGATCTACCCGTCGCTGTCCGGCTCTATCGCGGAGGCTGCCCGTCAGCTGATGCAACACGAGCTTCAGTAGCGCCGGCCGCGGCTTCCTCGTCCGCCAGGACCTCCTTCACCATCTCCTCGGCGATCGCCTTGCGACCGCCGAACAGCGCGAGGATCCAGCCCGACGTGCCGAAGATCACCGCGGCCGTGGCGGCGATAGCGAACAGTCGCCACGCCGACTGCGTCACGGCCGTGCCGCCGATGTGGCCGACCAGACCGCCGTACGAGGCCCAGCCGGCCGAGGCCAGACCGTCGTACAGGACGAAGAGCCTGGTCGGATAGCCGGTACGGCCGGCGTGGTAGCCGGCCGCCATCCGCCCACCCGGCACGAACCGGCAGAGCAGCAGCACCAGCGGTCCGGGCCGGCGCAGGCCACGGGTGAACCGTTCCGCGGCGCGTTTGGTCTTCGAGGGTTGGTCGGCGTCGCCCTTCGGGGCGAACCGGCGGCGCAGCGCGGCGAGACGCCCGTTGAGCCAGCGCCCGCCGACGTGCCCGGACGTCCGGCCGAGCACGAACGCGATCGAATCGCCGGTGAACATGCCGAGCGCGCCGACCGCGATGACCAGCGGAAGGCTCAGGTTGCCGTACACGGTGAGCGCGCCCGAGGTGATCATGATGGCCTGGATCGGCACCACCGGGACCATGGCGTCCACGGCCAGAAATCCGAAGATCGCAAGGTACGCCCACGCCGGCGTTGCCACTGCGCTCAACAGATCGGTCATGGGCTGGGCCACCTCGCGGCTTCCGGGCTCACGGCATTGTGCCTACGTGCTCCTGTGAACGTGCTGAGACTTCAGGATGCGCGCTGATCAGGCGCGGCTAACGGTGATGCCGGACACGGTACGGTCTCGACCCGCCGCGTGCGGAGCGATATACGCCGGTGTCGCGTACGCCGGGGTCGCGACCCGTTCGGGAACGCTCGGCGCGTCGTCGCCCGGCGCCCGCGTACCGTGGGAGGTGGCCGACACGCCGGGTCCCCCCGTTTCCGGTGTTTCGAGCCGAGGGCCGTCGGTAGGTCCCGTACCGACGGCCCGCCTTAGTCCCGGCCGGCATCACCCGGTTACGCCGCCCATCTTGTCAGCGACAAGTTATGCTGGGCGGATGGCGAAGCGTGCCTATCACCACGGAGATCTGCGCCGTGCGTTGTTGGTGGCCGCCGTGGAGGTGATCGAGGAATCCGGGCCCGCCGCGCTCAGCTTGCGCGACCTGGCTCGCCGCGCCGACGTCTCGCACGCGGCGCCCCAACATCACTTCGGCGACAAGGCGGGTTTGCTGACCGCTCTGGCGGCCGAAGGCTTCGACCTGCTCGCCCGCGAGCTGGCCGACACGCGCGCGGCAACCGGCAGCTTCCTGGAGCTGGGGGTCGTCTACGTCCGGTTCGCGATCGCCCACCGCGCCCATTTCGAGGTGATGTTCCGCCCCGATCTCTACCACGCCGGCGACCCGGACCTGGTGGCCGCGCGCCGGCGCGCGGGCGACGCGCTCTACTCCGGCGTCTCGGAGCTGCCCGACGTCGGCACGCGGCGTGATGTGCGCGAGGCGGGGCTCGCGGGCTGGTCGCTGGCCCATGGCTTCGCCACGCTGTGGCTCAGCGGCGCGCTGCCGGACCTGGGCACGAACCCGGAGGAGGCGGCCCGCCCGATCCTGCGGCAGCTCAATCCGTACGCATAGCGCATTGATGCGCTTGGACGCCGCTTGCTGGCTTCGCTTCGCTCCGCGGCTCAGTCGATCGTGCAGATGGTGGCACCGGCGGTCACGGTGGCGCCGACCTCGACGGACAACCCCGAGACCGTCCCTGATCGGTGGGCCTGCAACGGTTGCTCCATCTTCATCGCCTCGATGACCACGATCACGTCACCTTCCTGGACCGTGTCGCCGTCACGGGCGGCCACCTTGACGATCGTGCCCTGCATCGGGGCGGTCAATGCCGTCGCTCCGGCACTCGAGTCGGCTTTGTGGCGGGACCCGGATCGTCTCGCCGCGGGCCGCGGGGACGCTGCTGACGTCGTACCGGAAAAGAGTGTCGTGGGGAGGCTGACCTCGAGGCGCTTGCCGCCCACCTCGACCACGACGGTCTCGCGTTCGTCGGCGGAAGCCGGCGGGGCCGCGGCGGTGAACGGCGCGACGGCCCCCGACCACTCGGTCTCGATCCAGCGCGTATGCACCTCAAAGTCGTCGGCGAACGCGGGATCGCGGACGACGAGCCGGTGGAACGGCAGGACCGTTGCGATGCCCTCGACGACCGTCTCGTCGAGGGCGCGCCGGGCGCGCTCCAGCGCTTCGGTGCGGTCGGCGCCGGTCACGATGATCTTGGCGAGCAGCGAGTCGAAGTTGCCGCCGATGACGCTGCCGGCCTCGACACCGGCGTCCACGCGCACGCCCGGGCCGTCCGGCCAGCGCAGCGACGTGACCGCGCCCGGGGCTGGCAGGAAGTTCCGGCCCGGGTCCTCGCCATTGATCCGGAATTCGATGGAATGGCCGCGTGGGACCGGGTCCTCGGCGATCGTGAGCGGGTCGCCCGAGGCGATACGGAACTGAGCCCGGACCAGGTCGATGCCGGCGGTCTCCTCGCTCACCGGGTGCTCGACCTGGAGGCGCGTGTTGACCTCGAGGAACGAGATGGTGCCGTCCTGGCCGACGAGATACTCGACCGTGCCGGCGCCGTGGTAGCCCGCCTCGCGACAGATCGCCTTCGCGCTCTCGTGGATCTGCGCCCTCTGGCCGTCGGTAAGAAACGGCGCGGGCGCCTCCTCGACGAGCTTCTGGTGGCGGCGCTGCAGCGAGCAATCGCGGGTGCCGACCACGATCACATTGCCGTGCCTGTCCGCCAGGACCTGCGCCTCGACATGCCGGGGCCGGTCCAGGTAGCGCTCGACGAAGCACTCGCCCCGGCCGAACGCGGCGACCGCCTCGCGGGTCGCGGACTCGAACAGCGCCGGGATCTCCTCGATCGTCCGCGCGACCTTGAGGCCGCGGCCGCCGCCGCCGAACGCCGCCTTGATCGCGACCGGCAGGCCGTGCCGCTCCGCGAACGCGACGATCTCGGCCGCGTCGGCCACCGGCTCGGCCGAGCCCGGCACCAGCGGCGCGCCGACACGCTGCGCGATGTGCCGCGCGGTGACCTTGTCGCCCAGGTCGCGGATCGCCGCTGGGGGCGGACCGATCCAGATCAAACCCGCATCCAGTACGGCCTGAGCGAAGTCGGCGTTCTCCGCCAGGAAGCCGTAGCCCGGATGGACCGCGTCGGCGCCGCTCCGTTCCGCGACGTCGAGCAGTTTGTCGATGCGCAGATAGGTCTCCGTGGCGATATCGCCGCCCAGCGCATAGGCCTCGTCCGCCAGGCGCGCGTGCAGCGCGTCGCGATCGGAGTCGGCGTAGACCGCGACACTCGTCAGTCCGGCATCCCGGCATGCCCGGGCGACCCGGACGGCGATCTCACCACGGTTGGCGATCAAGACCTTGCGCACGCGCCGAGCCTATCCTCCGCCGCCGACACTTCGCGCTCAGTCAAATTTGTCTATTACGCTGTTTGTTGTGTCCGCGACCCGCATGATGATCCTCGGCCTGGTCCAGTGGATGCAGCCGGTTCATGGCTACGACGTCCGGCGCGAGCTGCTGAGCTGGAACGCCGACAAGTGGGCGAACGTGCAGCCTGGCTCGATCTACCACGCGCTGCGCAAGCTCTCCGAGGAGGGCCTGCTGCGCGAAGTGGCGACGGAGCAGGTAGGCGCGCGTCCGGCCCGGACCACCTACGAGATCACCGAGAAGGGCGCGGCGGAGTTCATGACGCTGCTACGCGGGAACTGGTGGCATCTCGCCGCGCCGCCGGACCCGTTCATGGCCGCGTTCTCCTTCCTGCCGGCGTTGCCGCGGGCCGAGGCCGCGGCCGCGCTCCGCAACCGCGGAACTCAGCTCCGCGCCGGCGTCGAACAGTTGCAAGCCGCCATGGCCTCGGACTGGGCCGCGAGCAAGCCCACCTTCGTGTCGTGGATGTGGGAGCTGACGATCGAGCGTGCCGAGGCCGAAATCGCCTGGTGCGCGCGGACGGCGAAGAAGATCGAGTCGGGTGAGCCGTACCTGCCGGGCGGCCCGGTCGGCGATCGGGCCGGGTGGCCGGACCAGTGGCAGGACAAATAATCAAGTTTGACTAGTCGTGCTTGACTGTCGTACGCTTCGCGGCGTTATCCAGGGGGGAGGATTTTCATGATCGAGACGCGTGAACTGCGCAAGTCATTCACCTCGCGGCAGGGCCGCGAGAAGAAGGTCGTCGAGGCTGTCCGCGGCGTCGACCTGGACGTCGCCGAGGGTGAGATCTTCGGCTTCCTCGGCCCCAACGGCGCCGGCAAGACCACCACGCTGCGCATGCTCGCGACGCTCATCGAGCCCGACGGTGGTTCGGCCACCATCGCCGGCGCCGATCTGCGGCACGAGCCCGGCGAGGTGCGGCGGCGGATCGGGTACGTGGCCCAGGGCGGCAGCACCTGGGACGATTCGACGGCGCGGGAGGAGCTCGTCCACCAGGCCCGGCTCTACGGCATCGCCAAGTCCGATGCGACTGAGCGAGCCGGGCGCGTGCTCGCGGCGTTCCAGCTCAGCGAGTACGCGGACCGCAGGTGCAAGACCTACTCCGGCGGCCAGCGGCGCCGCGTCGACATCGCGCTCGGCATCATCCACGAGCCGAAGGTGGTCTTCCTCGACGAGCCGACGAGCGGCCTCGACCCGCAGAGCCGCGCACACATGTGGGACGAGATCCGCCGGCTGCGTAGCGAGGGCATGACGGTCTTCATCACGACCCACTACCTCGACGAGGCCGACGCGCTCTGCGACCGGCTCTCCATCATGGACTATGGCGAGATCGTGGCGTCCGGCACGCCGGCAGCCCTGAAGCGCGAGATCTCGGGCGATGTGGTCCGCGTCGGCCTTCCCGCGGGCATCCCTCCGCGCGCCGCCGAGGTTCTCGGCGCCACCGACTTCGTCAACAAGCTGGAGACAGAGGACGACAGCGTGCGCCTCTATGTGGACGACGGGGCTACCGCGATCCCGCTGGTGCTGCGCGCGCTCGATGCCGCGTCGGTGCCGCTCGGCTCGATCGAGCTCCACCGGCCAGCCTCGACGATGTCTTCCTGACCAAGACCGGCCGTTCACTCCGGGAGAACTGAGCCATGAAGCTGATCCGCGACACCTCCATCATCTTCTCCCGGCAGATGCAGCTGCTGCTGCGCAACCCGGTCTGGATCTTCGTCGGCGTCTTCCAGCCCGTGATGTACCTGCTGCTGTTCGCCCCGCTGCTCAAGCCGGCGCTGCAGGTGTCCTCGAACGCCGCCGCGTACGAGATCTTCGTGCCCGGCCTGCTCGTGCTGCTGGCCATTTTCGGCGGCCTGTTCCAGGGCTTCGGCCTGATCGCCGAGCTGCGCGCGGGCATCATCGAGCGGTCCCGGGTCACCCCGGTCAGCCGCCTCGCCCTGCTGCTCGGCCGGTCGCTGCGGGACGTCGTGTCGCTCATCGCGCAGGCGATCATCATCACGCTGCTGGCGCTGGTGTTCGACCTGCGGGTGTTCATCGGGAACCTGCTGCTCGCGTACCTGATGCTCGCGCTCATCTCGTTGATGACCTCAGCCCTTTCGTACGGTGTCGCGCTGCTCGTCAAGAGCGAGGACGCGCTCGCGCCGCTGATGAACACGGTCGCCCAGCCGGTGCTGCTGCTCTCCGGGATCCTGCTGCCCCTGACGTTCGCGCCGGGCTGGCTGCAGGGAATCGCCGACTGGAACCCGTTCTCCTGGGCGGTGAACGGGACGCGGGCACTGTTCCGCGGCGACCTGGGCTCGCCGGACGTCTGGCAGGGCCTGGTCATCATGGCCGCGTTGGCCGCGCTGGCGGTGGCGTGGGCGGCGCGGGAGTTCGCGCGCAGCGTTCGCTAGGGCCCGCGCGCGGCGTTCGCTCTGGCTTGTGCGCGGCGTTCGCTCTGGCCTGCGCGCGGCGTTCGCTCGGGCTTGTGCGCGGCGTTCGCTCTGGCCTGCGCGCGGCGTTCGCTCGGGCTTGCGCGCGGCGTTCGCTCGGGCTTGCGCGCGGCGTGCGCTCGGGCTTGCGCGCGGCGTGCGCTCG
>DASYTU010000086.1:0-32494 GCA_036001925.1 Actinoplanes sp. | reverse complement strand
GCGCGCGGTCACGCTGCGCGAGCGCGAGCTGACGGTCCCGTCCGGGGTGCTGTTGGACCTGGGTGCGACCGCGAAGGCCGTGGCAGCCGATCGGGCCGCCGCCGCGGTCGCGTCGGGGCTCGGCACCGGGGCGCTGGTCGCGCTCGGCGGCGACATCGCCACCGCCGGGCCCGCGCCGGACGGCGGCTGGCGGGTATTGGTCCAGGACCGGCCCGGCGACCCGCACTGCACGGTGCGGCTGCCGGCCGGCGCGGCGCTCGCCACGTCCAGCACCGCGAGCCGGACCTGGGCGCGGCCGGGGGAGCTGGTGCACCACATCCTCGACCCGCGTACGGGCCGGCCGGCGCCGCGCGTGTGGCGGACCGTGTCCGTGGCCGCGTACTCGTGCCGGCGCGCCAACACGCTCAGTACCGCGGCGATCGTCCGGGGCCACGCGGCGCCCGATCTGCTTGACGGCGTTCCGAGTCGCCTTGTGACGCCGGGGCTCGACGTCCTCCGCCTGGGCGGGTGGCCCTCGTGATCGAGCGCACCGAGCGCAGCGAGGGCCACGAGGACACGCCAAAGGAGACCCGATCGTGACGGACGCGCTCTGGTACTTCGCCCGCGGCTCCGGGCTCGTCTCGCTGGTGCTGCTGACCGTCGTGGTGGCGCTGGGCATCGGTGCCCGCTCGGGCCGGCCCGCGTTCGGCCTGCCCCGGTTCGCGGTCAACCTGCTTCACCGCAACGCCGCGCTGCTGGCCGTGGTCATGCTCGCCGGCCATGTCGTGAGCCTGCTCTTCGACCCGTACGCCCAGTTGCGCCTCGTCGACATCGTGCTGCCGTTCGTGGGCAACTACCGGCCGTTCTGGCAGGGCCTCGGCGCGCTGGCGTTCGACCTGACCCTGGCGCTGGTCGCGACCAGCCTGCTCCGGCACCGGCTCGGCGTCCGCGCCTGGCGGGCCGTGCATTGGCTGGCCTACCTGGCCTGGCCGATCGCCCTGCTGCACGGCCTCGAGACCGGCACCGACGGCGGCACCGGGTGGCTGCGGACCGTCGCCGGCCTCTGCGCCGCCGTGGTCGTGGCCGCCGCCGGATGGCGCCTGTCGCCGGCATTCGCCCGCTTCCCGCAGCGCGCGGTGCGCCGCGTCCGCACCCCGCAGGAGGTCCGATGAACGGCACGGCCATCCCCGTGCGGCTGGAACGGCGGCTCCTCGCCGGATCCGGCGACGGGCGGCTCGACAGCCATCTGGCCGAGCACGGCCGGCCACCGGCGCTCGACCGCCCACGGCTCATCGGCCTGCTCCGGGACGCCGGCCTCACCGGGCGCGGCGGGGCCGGGTTCCCGACCTGGCGCAAGATGGCAGCCGTGGCCGCGACCGGCCGGGCCGCGGTGGTGATCGCCAACGGCGCTGAGGGAGAACCCGCGAGCGGCAAGGATCGGGCGCTGCTCGCGTACCGGCCGCATCTCGTCCTGGATGGACTGCAGCTCGTCGCCGGCGCGGTCGGCGCGCGCACGACGTACCTCTATCTGCCCGCGGCCGCCGGCGCCGCGATGGACGCCGCGCTGGCGGCACGCCGCGGCGCCGGCCTCGACCCGATCACCGTGGCCGTGCGCGCGGCACCCGAGACGTTCGTCGCGAGCGAGGAATCGGCCGTGGTGGCCGCGGTCTCGGGCCGGCCCGCCGTGCCCGCCGACAAGCGCGTCCGGACCACCGAGAAAGGTGTCGGCGGCGCGCCCACGCTGGTGCAGAACGTCGAGACGCTCGCGCACATCGCGCTGATCGCGCGGCACGGGGCGGCCTGGTTCAGGGGGGCGGGGACGGCCGACGAGCCGGGGACTTTCCTAGCCACCGTGGGCGGTGCGGTCGCCGCGCCGGGTGTCCTCGAGGCCGGGTACGGCGTGCGCCTCGGCGACCTGGTCGACGCAGCGGGCGGCGCGACCGACCGGCTGTCGGCGGTGCTGATCGGGGGCTATCACGGCGGTTGGGTACCGGCCGATCCCGACCTGCAGATCAGCCGCGCCGCGCTGGCGCCCCACGGCGCGTCGCCGGGCGCGGGCGTCGTGCTCGCGCTGCCGGCCGTCGCGTGCGGGCTGACCGAAACGGCGCGGATCGCGGGATACCTGGCCGGGCAGGTGGCGGGCCAATGTGGCCCGTGCATCAACGGCCTGCCCCGGCTCGCCGACACCCTCGCGAGCCTCGCCCAGCGCCGCGCCCGTCCGGGCCTGCCGGCCGAAGTGGACCGGCTCGCGGCGCTGGTCACCGGGCGCGGCGCCTGCCGGCACCCGGACGGTACCGCGCGGCTGATCCGCAGCTGCCTGCGGACGTTCGAGGCGGATGTGACCGCCCATCTCGCGGGGCGTTGCCTCGCGGCGGAGGGGTATGGCCATGCCCGGTAACCGGCTCCACATCGACTGGACCGCGTGCGACGGCCGCGGGATCTGCGCCGAGCTGCTTCCCGAGCTGCTCGCCGAGGATGACTGGGGATATCCGGTGGCGCGCGACGGCGCCACCGAGCCGGCCGTGCCCGATCACCTCGCGGACGCCGCGCGGCGCGCGATCGACCGCTGCCCGACGCTCGCGCTACGCCTGGCAAGGCGCTGACCCGGGGTCGCATCGAACAACTCCGCTCCGGGGGCAGACCGCCGCCAGCCGAACGTGTTACCGTGCGATGCCCGCAATTCCCGTAGCGGGCGAATTGTGACGGGCAATGTCACGAAACGGACATTGAGATTGGTGGCATCGACGGGTTCCGCAGCCCCGCGTATCGCTGCTATTTTGTCCGACGTAGATCTAGGATTCACCTGCAATGCACCCGGATGCCGCCCGGACGGCATCCGCAATTTGCGCGCGCTAGGGGAGACGGCGGGCTTGGGGGTCGTCATTTCTCCTGACGCGTTCTTGTGCTGTGCACCAAATTGCCGAGTGGGCGTGGGGTCTCACTGGAGGCAGGGGCGTCGTGACGACGACGAAAGCAACGGCAGACAACGCCGACACCGGTTCGATACCGACAACTGCATCATATTTCGGCGTCACCGATTCAGACCTCGGCGACGCCCTGAGCCGTACGCCGGTCGACCGCTGGGTGTGGCACGCCCGGTATGTCAAATTGCTCCTCATCGTCGACTTTGGAGCGACGCTGGTCGCCACGCTCGCCGCTTTCGTGCTGCGCTTCCAGGGAGCGCAGTACGCCCAGTGGTATCTCTCCCTCTCCGCCCTGATCCCGCCGATCTGGTTGGGCGTGCTGGCCGTCACGCACGCCTACGAGCGCAAGGTGCTGTTCGTCGGGTCCGAGGAGTACCAGCGCATCGTTCGCGCCGGTGTGCGGCTCACCGTGGGCGCCGCGTTGGTGTCCTACGTGGCCCACGCGGAGATCGCCCGCGGCTACCTGCTCATCGCGCTCGTGCTGACCACCGCGCTGTCGCTGCTGGGCCGATTCGTGCTTCGCAAGCTGCTGCACCGGGGTCGGCGGCGCGGCCGGTACATGCATCGCGTCCTCGTCCTCGGCCATGCCCCGGCGGTCGCCGAGATGGCGCGCCAACTGCACCGGCGCCACGACCACGGCCTGAAGGTCATCGGCGCCTGCCTGCCCGCGAGTCAGCTGGCCGGTGGTGCGCGGACGCTGGACGTGCCGGTGTTCGGCGCACTCGGCGCGGCCGCGAACTCGGCCGCCGCCGCAGGCGCCGACACCGTGATGGTGCTCTCCTGCCCCGAGTTGGACGGCCCGATGCTGCGCCGGCTGGGCTGGGAGCTGGAGCGCGACGACATCGATCTGATCGTCTCCGCATCGTTGGTGGACACGGCCGGCGATCGGATCACCGTACGCCCGGTGGACGGGCTGCCGATGATGCACATCGAGCACCCGCGGCTGCTCGGCGGCCGGAGGCTGATCAAGTCGCTCTTCGACCTGTCGGTCGCCGCGTCGCTGCTCGTGTTGCTGGCGCCGTTGTTCCTGGTGATCGCGCTGGTGATCAAGCTGGATACCGGCGGGCCGGTGCTCTTCCGGCAGGTCCGGGTCGGCCGTGGCGGCGAGATGTTCCGGATGTACAAGTTCCGGACCATGCACGCCGACGCCGAGCAGCGCTGGCACACGTTGCGCGAGCGGAACGACTACCCGGGCGTGCTCTTCAAGATCCGTAAAGATCCCCGGATCACCCGCTCCGGCCGGCTGCTGCGCCGCCACTCGCTGGACGAGTTGCCGCAGCTGATCAACGTGCTGCACGGCGAGATGTCGCTGGTCGGGCCTCGGCCGCCGCTGCCATGCGAGGTCGAGCAGTACCCGCTGGACATGCGCCGGCGCCTGATGGTCAAGCCGGGCATGACCGGGCTCTGGCAGGTGAGCGGCCGGTCGGATCTGTCCTGGGAGGACGCGATCCGGCTCGACCTGCAGTACGTGGAGAACTGGTCGCTCACGGTCGACCTGGTGATCCTCGCGCGGACCGCGATAGTCGTCACGCGAGGGGCGGGGGCCTACTGAGCGTCTTGGATCAAGTGACGGGATGGGGATCATGCGGTCGGGACGCCGCGGGATGGGGACGGTTCGGTGATTCTGCTCTACGTCATCGCCGCGTTAGCAGTTGTCGTGCCGGCGGTGGCTGGACCGGCGCTGGCCCGCGGCCCCGGGCGCCGGATCGCCGCCGGTCGCGTCGGGGCGAAGGCGCGGGAAGCGATCGGCGGCCTGGTCGCGACGCTGGGCCGGCCGGTCACCGCGGTCGCGGTGCTGCTCGCCTTCTCGGCCGCGGTGATCACCGTCTTCTGGCCCCTCGGCAAGCTGGCGCACAGCTTGGAGGACACGATCGACTGGCCGGTGCTGACCTGGGTGACGACCCGACGCAACCCGGCGTTCGAGGAGATCAACGCGTTTTACACCGCGCTCGGCGACCGGTATCCGTTGAAGTGGGTGACCCTGGTCGGCGCGGTCGCGTTCGCGATACTGTGGCGCCGCCGGTTCTGGATACCGCTCGTCGCGATCCCGGCCGCATTCGTGCTGGAGCAGTACGTGCAGGCCGTCGTCAGCGGCATGGTCGACCGTGGCCACCCGCCGACCGGCCTGGGGACCTACCCTTCCGGCGGCGTCGCCCGGATCTGCATGACGATCGGCGCGCTGGCGCTGTTCGCCGCGCTGACCTGGAAGCTCGGGCGCAGGTGGACCGTCACACTCGGCACGGTCGTGTTCGTGCTGGCGTTCCTCGAGGCCTACTCCCGCATCTACGTGCAGAAGCACTGGATCACCGACGTCGTCGGTGGCCTCCTCTTCGGGCCCGCGCTCTTCCTGGGCTACGCGCTCGCCGTATGCGTGCTGGCCGGGCGCTATCCGCGTACGGGTCCGCCGACCGCCGCGCCGGCCGCGGTGGAAACGAGCGCACCGGAGCCCGCGCGATGACGACGTTGCTGGTCGCCTCCACCGGCGGGCACCTCGCCGAGCTGCATGACCTGGTGCCGCGGCTCGGCGTGACCGACCGCCGCTGGGTCACGTTCGACAGCCCGCAGAGCCGGTCCCTGCTCGCCGGCGAGGATGTCGTGCACGTGCCGCCGGCCACCAGCCGCGACCTCGTCGGCGCCGTCCGTGATCTGCTCGTCGCGCGCCGCATGTTCCACCGGTCCCGGTACGACCGCGTGATCAGCACCGGGGCGAGCATCGCGATGTCGTTCTTCGTCCCGGCGACCGCGGCGGGCGTCGAATGCGCCTACATCGAGAGCGCGACCCGCACCCGCGGGCCGTCGCTGACCGGGCGGATGGCGGCCCGCCTTCCACGCACCCGGCTGTACACCCAGTACCCGTCCTGGGCCGATGACACCTGGCGGTACGGCGGGTCCATCTTCGACGCGTTCGTCGCGGAACGCCTGCCGTCGCCGCGCCCGGTGCGGAAGGTCGTGGTCACGCTCGGCACGCACCCGCGCTTCACGTTCCCGCGCCTGCTCAACCGCCTGGTGGACGTGCTGCCGCCGACCGTGGAGGTGTTGTGGCAGGTGGGCGCCACGACCATCGACCGGATGCCCGCTGGCGCGCGCCGCCAGGTGCCGGTCGCCGAGATGCGCCAGGCGATGCGCGAAGCCGACGCCGTCGTCTCGCATGCCGGCGTCGGTTCCGCGCTGGCCGCGATGCAGGCCGGCCGCCGCGCGGTGTACGTCCCGCGCCGGCGCGCCCACGGCGAGCACGTCGACGACCACCAGGTCGAGATGGCGCGCGAGCTCGCCGGCCGGTCCCTGGTCGTGGCCCGCGAGGCGGCCGACGTCACCGTCGCGGACCTCGAAGAAGCTGCCGCCTGGTCGGTGCGAACCTGCCCCGGCGTGGCGCCGTTCCGATTCACCCCCGCTCCACGTCAACCGTCATGTTCCGATTAGGAGGGCAAGTGTCCCCATCGCGCCGACGCGCGCCACGGCTGCTCACCAGGATTCTGGTGCCGGCCGCGGTGACGAGTCTGACGGTCGCTCTGACCGCCATCCCGGCGGGCGCCGTCTTCGTCCCGCCGAGCACCCCGGCGACCCTCGTCACGGCCAACCCGGCGAACAACACGCCGCACATGCAGAACGGCAGCGTGCGGGCGTTCGCGCAGATCGGCAACACGGTCTACGCGGGCGGATCGTTCACCGGCGTCAAGAACGCCGGCGCTACCACATGGACGGCGGCGAGCTACCTCGTCGCGTACGACGCCACCACCGGGGTGCTGAAGACGGGCTTCAAGCCGAAGTTCGACAACGTGGTGCAGACACTCGCGGTCAGCCCGAACGGGCAGCTGATCGTCGGCGGCAACTTCGGCACCGTCAACGGCGTCGCCCGTAAGAACCTGGTCGAGCTCGACCCGACGACGGGCGCCACGGTGGCCAGCTGGGTGGGCCGGGCCGACGGCGGCGTGGTGCGCCGCGCGGTCGTGAAGGACAACTTCCTGTACATCGCGGGCGCGTTCCACTGGGTGGACGGCACGAAGCACGGCCTGATCGCCCGGCTCAACGCGACGACCGGCGCGATCGACGCGTCGTTCCAGGTGGACGCGAGCGGAGCCCGGCCGTACCCGAACTCCAGCGAGCTGGTCTGGGCGCTGGCCGTGTCGCCGGACGGCAGGACCGTCGTCGCGACCGGCAACTTCACCAAGGTCAACGGCGCCGACCGTAACCAGGTCGTGGTCGTCGACGTGTCCAGCACGCCCACGGTGGCCAACTGGAGCACCGACCGGTACGTGGCGGCCTGCGGCAGCAGCACGTTCCCGTTCTACGCCCGCGACGTCGACTTCTCCGACGACGGCAGCTACTTCGTCATCGGTGCCGACGGCGGAAAGGGCGACGCGTACTGCGACGCGGTCGCCCGGTTCGAGACGGCCGACCGGGGCGCGGTCACGGCGACGTGGGTGGACTTCACCGGCTTCGACTCGGTGACCTCGGTCGAGGCCGCCGGTGGGGTGATCTATGTCGGCGGGCACTTCCGCTGGCTGAACAACGCCAACGGCAGCGACGCGGCCGGCCCGGGCGCGGTCGACCGGTACGGCTACGCCGCGCTCGACGCGAGCAACGGCCTGCCAGTCGCGTGGAACCCGGGCCGGTCCCCGGGTAGCCAGCTGCCGCCGGGCGGCACCAGCTGGGGGCCGATCGTCTGGGAGATCTGGAAGGGCCCGAGCGGCGTGTACGTCGGCCAGGACTCGGACGGCGTCGGCAACGAGTACCACGGCCGGGAGGCGTTCTTCCCGACCGCGGGCGGCCGGAGCATCCCGGTGCAGGACGCCCCGACGGCCGCGTCCGGTTATCTGTACCTGGGTGCCGGCAACGGCAAGCTCACCAAGGTGCCGTACGGACCGACCGGCATCGGCACGCCCACCGTGACGACCCAGACCAACCTGACCAGCGCCAAATCCGCATTTTCGGTGTCCAACAAGCTGTACTGGGCGAAGATCGACTCCACCGCGCCCAGCGGCAGCGTGCTGAACATCTCGATGTTCACCGGCGGCACGGTCGGCACGCCGTGGCTCGGCAGCGGCTTCAACAAGTGGTACGCGGCCGGGAACATGACCGGCGCGTTCTACCTGCGGGGCCGGATGTACTACACGACGGCGACCAACAACGTGCTGGCCTAC
Source organism: Actinoplanes sp. (assembly GCA_036001925.1). Lineage (GTDB taxonomy): Bacteria > Actinomycetota > Actinomycetes > Mycobacteriales > Micromonosporaceae > Actinoplanes. The sequence goes on along the minus strand of DASYTU010000086.1, from coordinate 24,450 downwards.
CGGTACCTCACGACGGACGGCTCGATCATCGGCTGCACCGAGTTCACGCTGCCCACCACGGGCATCGACTGGCGCACGGTGCGGGGTATGGCCTGGGTCGCCGGCAAGCTGGTCTACGGCTCGACCGACGGCTACCTGCGTACCGTCGCGTTCGATCCGGCGGCCGCGACCGCGGTGAACGGCGCCACGGCAACGGTCGTCGCGGCGCCGGCGACCGGTGCGATCTGGTCCAACCCGACGCTGTTCTTCGCCACGTCGTAGCAAAGCCACGTCGTAGCGAAGGCACGTCATTGCGAAGACGGCCGGTCGCCGGTACCGCGGTTCCGGCGACCGGCCGGGCGACTGAAGAACACTCCGGGGAGAAGAAGATTCATGGATGTCACTGATTCCGTAGCCGGCAGCCGGCAGCGGGTCGTCGGCTTCGCGGACGTCGTACGGATCCCGCTCCGGCGCTGGCGCATCGTGCTGGCCACCACCGCTGCCGTCACCCTTGCCGTGCTCGCCTACCTCGTCTTCTTCCCCGCGACCTACCGGGCCACCACCGTCGTCGTGTTGCGGCCCGTGGTGACCGACCCGTTCACGCTGCCGTCCAGCGGCGCGGACCGGGCCATCAACATGACCGCCGAGAACGGCGTGGCGCTCGGCAACGAGGTCATCGACGCCACCTCCCGGATCCTCGGCCGCGACGCCGACGACGTGCGCGACGCGCTCAGCGTCGAGGTGCCGACCGGTGGCCAGGTGCTGCGCTTCGAGTACGCCGACGACACCGAAGACAAGTCGATCACCGGCGCGAACGCGGCGGCGCAGACGTACCTGCGCGTCCGCGAGAGCATCTACCAGCAGCAACGGGCCGGGCTGCTGCTGTCCTACGACAGCACCATCAAGCAGGTCACCGACCAGCGCAAGGCGGCGCAGCAGGGCTTGCCCACCTCGCCCGGCTCGTCGGCCCTGTCGCCGCGTACCCAGGCCATGCTCGACCAGGTCAGCGCGCTCAACGATCAGATCGCCGAGCTCGCCAACCAGCGCGCGAAGATCGCGTCCGCGGACCTCAGCCCCGGCGCCATCGCGGCCGCCGCCCGCGCGCCGGTGCCGTCCAGCCACGACGCGGCCCCGATCTACCTGGTCGGCGCGTTCCTCGGCGGCGCGCTGCTGGGCATGATCGCGGCGCACGCGCGCGAGGCGCTGGACCGCCGGGTCCGCTCGATGGACCAGGCCGCGGATCTGGTCGGCGTGCCGGCGCTGGGCGTGGTCCGGGCCACCGGCCGGCGCGGCAACGAAGCCGGCGCCGCGGCCGACGCCCGGTACGTGTCGCTCGCCGTACTCAAGTGGATAGACCGGCATCCCGACCGCCCACTTGTCGTCCTGTCCGGCCGCGACGACGAGGGCCGTACGTCGGTGGCCGGCAACCTCGCCGTGGCGCTGGCCGAGGCCGGCCAGGACGTGTCGCTCGCCGCGCCGGCCGAGAGCCACGACGAGCTGAAGCGGATCCTGTTCGCGGCGCAGGTGCGTACGCCGCCACGCGCCCGCGTGGTCACCCAGCCCGATCCGGACGCGCCCGGCGACGCGCGGGTGAACGGCAGCGCGTCGGCCGAGCGCGTGGGCCGCAGCGGCGGAGTGACGGTGGGGCCGGCCGCCGGCGTCACCCGGTTCTCCGGCGGGGGCGCCGACCGGCAGGCGTCCGACGATCCCGAGACCACGCTGGTCATCGAGGCTGCGGTCCAGCGGTCGGCGCCGGTTCTGGTGCCGGTGTCCCCGGGCGCTACCAGCACGATCAAACTGGACGACCGCCGGCCCCTGGTCGTCCTGATCGGTGGGGGTGTCGTTCGGCTGGGCCCGCTCGACGACCAGCCGGAGTACGGCGTGGTCGTGGTCGACGCGCCGCCGTCCGACATCGACGAGCGCGGCGTGCGCGCGGCACAGTCCGGGGTCGCCGTGCTGGTGGTCGCCCGCGACCGGACCCGCAACGTCGAACTCACCCGGCTCGTGGACCGGCTGCGCTCCGCCGGAGCCCAGACCGCCGGTTTCGTCATGACTGGGGGGCGAAGTGCCTGAAAGCGCCTTCCCCACGGTGAGCGCGGTCGTCGCGACCCGCGACCGGCCCGGACTGCTGGAGCGTGCCGTGGCCGGCATCCTGGCGCAGGACTATCCGGGCGAGATCGAGTGCATCGTCGTCTACGACCACGTCGACGTCCGGGAGTTCGACATGCCTGGCGGCCCCGGCCGCAGCCTGAAGTTCATCGGCAACAGCCACCGGCAGGGCCTGCCCGGGGCCCGCAACAGCGGCGTGGACGCGGCCACCGGCGAGCTGCTCGCGTTCTGCGACGACGACGACGTCTGGCTGCCGGCCAAGCTCAGCCGCCAGGTGGAGCTGCTCGCCGATCCGTCTTTCGGCGCCGCCAGCTGCGGTCTGCGGCTCAAGGGCCCCGGCATCGACAAGGAACGCGTGCTGGAGCGCGACCGGGTCACGTTCGACGAGTTGCTGGCCGACCGGGTGATGGAGGTGCACTCCAGCACGATCGTGGTGCGCCGTGCCGCGTGGGACGCGGCCGGGCCGGTGGACGAGGACATCCCGGGCGGCTACAGCGAGGACTACGAATGGCTGCTGCGCCTGGCGGCGCGTACTCCGATCGGGATCTGCCGGCAGCCGCTGGTCATCGTGGATTGGCACGGCGGGTCGTTCTACTTCGGACGCTGGGCCACGATAGTCGAGGCGCAGCGCTACCTCATCCGCAAGCACCCCGAGCTGCACTGTAGCCGTGCCGGAATGGCCCGGATCCGCGGGCAGATCGCGTTCGCGCTGGCCTCCGGCAACCGCCGCCTCGAAGCGATCCGGGAACTCGCGGCGGTGGTCCGGCTCAATCCCCGCGAGAAGCGCGTGCTCGTCACCGTACCGGTGATCCTGGGTTTGATGACCGGCGAGCGGGTGTTGCGGATGGCGCAGAAGCGCGGTCGGGGTGTCTGAGACGACCGTGCGCGGCAGGCGACGGACCTGGCGGGCCGTCGCCGCGGTCCGCGCCAAAGCCGTCGCGCCGGTCGCGGCCGGGGTCCTGGATCGCGGCGCATGGACGGTACGTACGGCGCGACTGCCGCGATGGCCGCTGACCACGATGTTCGGGCTGATGCCGCTCTGGTGGGCGCTGGGCGTCTGGTATTTCGTCTGGCCGTTCTTCGGCGTGCTGCTGCTCGCCCTCATGGCGACCCGCGGGCGCGTGCGGCTGCCCACCGGCACCGCGCTCTGGCTGGTGTTCCTCGGCATCGTCGCGATCAGCGCGATCCGGCTGGAGCGCGTCACCGCGCTCTACACGTTCACCCTGCGGTTCGGCTGGCTGGTCACCGCGTTGCTGGTCGGCATCTACGTCTACAACCTCGCCCGCGACGGCGTGCCATGGTCGCGGATCGCCAACCCGCTCGCCGTCTACTGGCTGGCGACGGTCGCGCTGGGTTGGCTGGGTGTGCTGGCGCCGCGGTTCAGCGTGCCGAGCCCGTTCCTGCTCGAGTTGCCGGACGGCCTGGCGAGTACGCGGTTCATCCAGGACATCACCCGCCTCGACGCGACCGAGTACAACCCGCTGAGCGCCAACCCGATCTACCGCCCCGCGGCGCCGTACCCGTACACGAACAACTGGGGCACCGCCTACGCCTTCCTCGTCCCGTTCGTGCTGGCCTACCTCGCGTCGGTGCGCGGCGGCAAGATGCGCGTCGCGCTGCTGGTGTCGCTGCCGCTGTCGGTCGTTCCCGCGTTCCTCACGCTCAACCGAGGCATGTTCGTCGGGCTCGGCGTGGGCCTGCTCTACCTGCTCGTTCGCGAACTGGCCCGGGGGCGCGTGCGGCTGATGCTGCCGGTCGGCGCCCTGGTGCTGGTGGCCTGGGTGTTCACGCTGTTCATCCCGGTCGCCGAGTTGATCACCAGACGGACCTCCACGACCGACACCACGTCGGACCGCTTCGACCTGTACGCGCAGACCTGGGCCGCGGTGTTGCATTCGCCGCTGCTCGGCTTCGGCCAGCCCACCACCGTGGACACCACGCACGCCGCCGAACCGCTCGGCACCCAGGGCATGACGTGGCAGCTGCTGTACAGCCACGGCATCCCCGCCACGATCAGCTTCTACCTGCTGTTAGTCGTGATCGCGCGACGGATGGCCGCGGCCGTGACGCCGGCCGGGCTGTGGCTCAGCACACTCCCCGTCATCGCGGTCGTGGTCACGCCCTTCTACGCCTACATCGACCCCAACATGTCCGTGCTGTTCTGCGCGATCGGGCTCGGTCTCGCCGCGGTGGACGGACCGGTGAACCGGTCGTGACCGCCCTGTCGTCCGCTACGGAGACGCGCCGGATCACCCGCAGCGGCGCGATCGGGCTCGCCGGTGCGGCGGTCAATGGCGCGTTCGGGTTCGTGCTCACCACGGTCATCGTGCGGACGTTCGGCGCGGCCGGCTCCGGCGCGCTGTTCACCGTCATCGGCCTGGTCACGATCGTCGGCGCGGTGTGCTGCCTCGGCGCCGACACGGGGCTGATGTGGGCGATCCCGCGCCGCGACCGGGCCGAGGTGGCCCGGCTGCTGCCGATCGCGGTGCTGCCGGCGGTCGCGCTCGCCGCGGTCGTCGCCCTCGCGGGCTCCGTCGCGGCCGGGCCGATCGGCCGGGCGCTGCTCGACGATCCACAATCCACCGCTCTGGTACGGCTGGCGTTCGCCGGCATACCGATCATCGTGGCGGCGACGGTGCTGCTGGGCGGGGTGCGCGCGACCCGGCCCGCCGGCGTGTACGTCGGCGTGCAGTTCTTCTTCGTGCCCATCGCGCGGCCGGTGTTGATGGTCGGTGCGGTGGTCGCCGGGGGCGGCGTCCTGCTCGGCTTCACCGGCTGGCTGCTGCCGCTGGCGGTCGCCGCCGTGGTCGCGCTGGTGTTGCTCGGCTCGTTCCGGCGGCCGCACCCGGCGGACTGGCGTCCGTTCTGGTCGTTCGCCCTGCCCCGGGCCGCGTCGGTGGCAATCGACGCGAGCAGCATGTGGGTGGGCGTCCTGCTCACCGGCGCTCTTGCGACGCAGGCCGAGGCGGGCGTCTTCGCCGCCGTCGGCCGGTATGCGCTCGCGGGACTGCTGATCATGCAAGGCCTGCGGGTGGCCATCGCGCCGCAGCTGTCCCGGCTGCTCGGCGCGGGGCGGCGGGCGGACGCGGCCGAGGTGTACCGGCGTACGACGCTCTGGATCGTCGTGCTGTCCTGGCCGGCGTACCTCTTGCTTGCCGTGTTCGCGCCCGCGTTCCTGCGGTTGTTCGGTTCGCCGTTCGCCGCCGGCGCCTCCGCCCTGGTGGTGCTGGCCCTGGCCATGCTGGTCAACGTCGGCGTCGGGCTGGTGCAGACCGTGTTGCTGATGAGCGGCAACAGCCGGAGCCACCTGGCGGCCACGGTCGCGGGCCTGGCGCTCAACGTCGCGGCCTGCGTCGCGTTGATTCCCCATCTCGGCGCGCTCGGCGCCGCGATCGCCTGGTCGCTCGGGATCGTCTGCGAGAACGTCCTGGCCGCGGCGTTCGCGCGGCGGACCCTGGGCGAACCGCTGCTCGGATCGGCGCTGGTCCGGGCGGCCGCCGCCGTCGTCCTCGTCGCCGGCCTTGCCTCGGCCGCGGGCCTGGCCGCCGGCGGCCGCGGCCTGCCGGGCCTCGGCGTCGCGGTCGCAATACTGGCCGGTGGCTGCCTCGCCTCGCTCGGCAGTGGCCGGGTCCGGACTCTGCTTCGCGGGGTGCTCCGTTCCGTCGCCGTCCGGGAGGTGCCGTCGTGACGGTCAAGGACGTGCTCAAGGGGGTCGCGCCGCGCCAGGCGCGCGACCAGATCCGGGAGATGCTGGTCCGGTACGGCGAGCGCACCAGCGACCGCCGTCCGCTGCCCGACTTTCTGATTATCGGCACGAAGCGCGGCGGGACGACGTCGCTGTGGCGGTACCTGGTCCAGCACCCGCTGGTGCCGCGCCTCTTCCCGGCGTGGAACACCAAGACGTCGCACTACTTCGAGGCGAACTTCGGCCGCGGCGAGTCGTGGTATCGGTCGCACTTCCCGACGCTCCGCCAGCGTACGGCCCTGGAACGCCGTCTCGGTGGCCGGTCGAGGGTCGGCGAGGCCGCGCCGCTGTACATGTTCCATCCCCTCGCGGCGGGGCGGGTCGCCGCGCTGATGCCGGACGTCCGGATCATCGTGCTGCTGCGGGATCCGGTGGAGCGGGCGTATTCGCACTGGAAGGAGCGGCTCGGCGAGGGCGTCGAGCCGCTGGACTTGGCGTCGGCACTGGAGGCGGAGCCGTCGCGTACGGCGGGGGAGCGGGAGCGGCTCATCGCCGACCCGACCTACGTCAGCGACGCGTACGACTGGTATTCGTACCGAGCCCGGGGCGCCTATGTGGACCACCTCGAACCGTGGCTGTCCCGGTTCGACCGCTCGCAGCTGCTGTTCCTGGCCAGCGAGACGTTCTACCGTGACCCGGCCGCCTCGTACGCCCAGGTCCTGGACTTCGTCGGGCTGCCGCCCTACCGGCTGCCCGCCTACGACGTCTTCAACAATCGCCCGAGTGAGGGCATGGACAGCGCGGTCCGGGCCGAGTTGACCGCGTACTACAAGCCGCTCAACGCGGCGCTGTCCGAGCGCCTCGGGATGACGTTCGACTGGGCCTAGACCTGACCGAGGCTGAGCCGGTTGCCCAGCACGTCCAGGAGGGCGGGGTGGAGCTTGGGGTTCCAGCCGACGTCGTCCGCGGACAGTTCGTAGGTGCGCAGCCAGAGCTCGACCAGGTAGGCGTCGGCCACGAAGCGCTGCCGCGGTCCATCCAGGCCGAGCGCCGGCCCGTACGCGCGGAGCGCCGCATCCATCGCCGCCGCGCATTCGGCCGCCGGGCGGCCGCGCGTGGACAGCGCGGTCTGGAAGGCCTGGTGGGCGAGGTCGAACCCGACCGGTACGCCGGTGGCCCGGTTCTCCCAGTCCCAGACGATCAGGCGGCCGCGGTGCCGAGCCATGTTCCACGGCACCCAGTCGCCGTGCCAGTCGCCGAACTCCATGGCGAGATCGCCGTCGCGGGCATCGAGTGCTTCGATCGCGGCGTCGACGGACGGCAGCGCGAGGCCCGCGGCCGCGGCGTCGATGGACGGCAGCGCGAGGCCCGCGGCCGTTGTCCCGCCGGCGGCCCGGCGGCGCCACCCGGCCAGGAACGCGGAACCTCGCAGCGGCCGGGGCGTCGCCGGTGGGCCCCCACGTCGAGCGACCGCGAGCATCGCCGCGATCCGGGGCACATCCGGGCGCCGGACGCGGCGCACGCCGCGCGGCATCGGCTCGATGACGGCGATCTCGCGGTCGTGCCACGTCGTGTGCAACAGGAGCCGGGGCGACCAGGGTATGTCGCCACCGGCCGGCGGCAGGTCCGCCAGCGTCGCGGCCTCGGCGCGGACCATCGCACGGGTGCCGTCGTTCCAGCCGATCTTGGCGTAGCCGCGCGGACGGCCGGCGTCGTCGAAGAGCTGCAGCGTGGGCTTGTGGTGGGGGTCCGGCGGCCGGATGCCGATCGCGGCGTGCAGCCGGGGCTCGCCCATCAGCTCGGCGAGGTGGTTCCAGAGCAGCTCGACGCCGTCGGGAGCGTGTACGGAGAGCACCGGAGCGCGGGTCAGGCCGAGTGCCCCGGCCCGGGCCAGCGCGCCGATCGCCGCCCGCGATGCGCGCACCTTCGCCGGACGCAGCGCGTTGTAGGCGAGCACCGACGCCGCGGTGATGTGGCGCGCGGCGAGCGGGAGCAGGAACCGGGCGCCGTCCAGCGCGGGGATCACGGCGTACCGGGCGGCCGCCGGCCCGTGATCGCCCACCGTGAGCCGCAGCCGTGGGTCCGGGAAGACGGCCCGGGCGACCCAGCCGATACCGTCGCGACGCGTGCGTGGGTCGTCCGCCGCGAACGCGGCGAGCGGGTCGGACGGTCGGTGCTGGGCGGGGACATGGACCTCGGCGGACTTGTCAGGCACCCGGTTGACGATAGGCGGGCCGGATCAGTGCTGGTAGACCCGCACGTAGTCGATGACGAAGTCGGCGGGGAACTTCGTAGCCGCGTCGGGGTCGCCGAGCCACCCGCCCACCTGGAAGTTGAGCCGGATGTTGTAGGGCTTGTGGAAGACGTCGTCGTACCAGGACGTGGTGGTGCGGTCGCGGGTCCAGACCAGCTTGCCGTCGATGTACCAGCGCAGTGCCTGGGCGTCCCACTCGGTCACGTACGTGTGGAAGCCGTCGCCTGGGTAGCCGCCGCCCGGCAGCGCGATGCGGGTGTCCTGCTTGACCGGCGAGTAGTCGTAGAAGATCCCCGCGGTGGACTTGCGGTACCAGTCCCTGCCGCCGGGCAGCTCGGTCACGTCGATCTCGCCGTTGCCGCCGTCATCCGGACGCAGCCAGAACGCGGGCCACAGGCCGGCGGAGTTGTCTGGCTTGTTGGGCGACTTGGCGCGCATCTCGAACCGGCCGTACGTCCAGGACGCCTTGCCGATGGTGTCCAGGTAACCCTGCGTGTACTGGCGCGTCTGCGAGCTGCACACCGACGTCTCGCGCAGCGCCCGCAGCGTGAGGTTTCCGCCGGTGACGAACGCGTTCCGCGGGCTGTCGGTGTTGCAGCCCTTGTCGATGCTGCGGGCCTCGTCGGTGCGAAGGTTCCACTTCGACCCATCGACGTTCGAGCCGTTGAACTCGTCCGACCAGACCAGCGTCCAGCCGGCCGGGTTCGCCGGCCGACTCGTGGTGGCCTTCCTGGTCGGCTTCGTGGTCGGCTTCGTGGCCGGCGTGGTGGTGGCCGGCGGTGTCGTGGTCGGCTTCGGCAGCGGCGCGGGCGTCGTGACCGGCAGCGGCGTACTCAGGGTGGTTTCGGCCACCGGCCGCACCGTCGGGCGGCCGTTGCTCGCGATGATCGGCAGGGCGGAGGCCACGGTGGCGGCGATCGCGGCAGCGGCGACGACGGCGAGGGTACGGGGGTGCCGCCGTCGCCGATGCGCCCCGCCTCGCGCGTGCGCGCCGTGCGGCATCGATGCTCTTCCTTCGCCGTGCGTCCAAGGTGTCCGGTCGATGGCAGAGCGTAGCGTCGGCGGCGGTAAGATCACAGCCCGGAAAATCCGGGCCTAATGACCACTTAAGGCCGGGTTAATGGGAGCCGCCCGGGCTACGCCGGGAGGCGGACCTCGAAGCGGCAGCCGCCGCGGACGTTGCCGGCGTGTACCCGCCCGCCTTGTGCCTCCACGAGCCCACGCACGATCGCCAGGCCCAGCCCGCCGCCGCCCTCCGCGCCGGGCGTACGGGCGCGCGAGCCGCGGAACGCCACGTCGAACACGCGCGGGAGGTCGGCCTCGGGGATGCCCCCGCAGCTGTCGGAGACCGCCAGCCAGACGTCGTCGCGGCCACGGCCGGCATCGATGTGGACCGTGCCGTCGGGCGGGGTGTACCGCACGGAGTTGATCAGCAGGTTCGCGACGATCCGGGCCAACTCCGGTTCGCTGGCGGTGACCACCGGCCAGCCCGATTCGGCCGCCACGATACGGATGCCGCGGCTCGCCGCGAGCGGCGCCGCGGTGGCGATCGCGTCGGACACGACGTCGGCGAGCGGCACCGCGGACGGCGAGAGCCGCAGCGCGCCGGCGTTGATCCGGGACAACTCGAACAGGCCGTCGACGAGCCCGCTCATCCGGTCGGTCTCGACCCGGATCCGCCGGTGGTACTCCGCCACGGTCGCCGGATCAGCGACCACGTTGTCCTCGAGCGCCTCGGACATCGCACGTAGCCCGGCGAGCGGCGTCCGCAGATCATGTGACACCCAGGCGATAAGGTCGCGGCGGCTCGCCTCCGCCTGCGCGGCCCACATCGCCGCGGCGGCGAGCCGGCGGCCGAACGCGAGGCCCACGCCGAGGCTCACCACGGCGGCCGCGGCGACCGTGACGAGGACGACCTGCAGGTCGTGCCCGGACAGGAACATGGCCTGGGCGACGGCCACCACGCCGGCGACTACCGCGGCCACGGTGATGGCCAGCAACATGCCGACATGCACGGTGATCGAGCGGCCGCGGAGCAGCCGGAGCGCGCCCGCGCCGATCACCCCGACCAGGCCGCCGGCGCCGAGCGCGTAGAGCGTGATGAGCAGCAGATCACGCATGGCCGGCCAGCTCGTATCGGTAGCCCACGCCCCAGACGGTCAGCAGCCGGATGGGCGTGGCTGGATCGGCCTCGATCTTCTCGCGCAGCCGCCGTACGTGCACCGTGACGGTCGACTGGTCGCCGAACCGCCAGCCCCACACCTGCTCCAGCAGCTGCGCCCGGGACCACGCTCGGGCCGGATGCCGCATCAGGAACTCCAGCAGGTCGAACTCGCGAACCGTCAGCGCCAGCGGCCGCCCGCCCAGCTCGGCGATGCGCCGCCCGGTGTCGGCGGTCAGGTCCCCGTCGCGCAGCAGCACCGGGCGGTCGTCCTCGGTGCTCGGCGCGGCCCGGCGCAGCACCGAGCGCACCCGCAGCACCAGCTCGCGTACCGAGAACGGCTTCGTCACGTAATCGTCCGCGCCCACCTCCAGCCCGACGACCCGGTCGGCCTCCTCACCGAGCGCGGTGAGCATGACGACCGGCAGGTCCGGCAGCTCGCGGCGCAGCCGCCGGCAGACCTCGAGCCCGTCGATGCCCCCGAGCATGAGGTCGAGCACGACGAGGTCAGGTGTCTCGGCGGCCACGGCGGCGAGCGCGGCGAGGCCGTCGGCGGCCAGCCGGACCCGGAAGCCGTCCTGCTCCAGGTAACGGCGGACGACATCGCTGACGGTCGGGTCGTCGTCGACGACCAGCACATGGTGTCCCACGCTCGCGACGCTACCCACCTCGGCGCGCTCGGCGCCTTTCCATACCCTTACGAGCGCCCAGTGATCCGATCCAGATCAGGATCAAAATCACGATCAAACCGCGACCGTACGGGAGGGGAAGCGCCGACGGGTTGTCCGGTGACCGGCCGAAACCCAGCACCAACGGCAGCGCCACAACCGATACGGCGAGGCTGATCAGCGCCGCCACCCGCGTCGTCGACTGCCAGCGGACCGGGACGAACCGGCCGATCAGCGCGCCGGCCCCGATCACCAGCGGCAGGAAGACGGCATCGTGCAGCACCAGGACCGCGATCAGGAACAGGGCCACGCCGACCTTGTTCACGTCGCCGTCGAACAGCGCGCCGGCCACGGCGTACGCCATGACCAGGGCGCCCGCCGCGATCAGCGCGCGCCGCATGTCGAGCTTCGGGCGCCGTACCGCGGGCCACGCGGGGCTCACCGCGCGCCTTGCGCGTCTCATCGCGAGCCCTGCCCGCCTCACCGCGCGCCTCGCACGGTGATCCGCCCGATCCACTTGGTCTGCAGCACGCCAGGCCGGTTCGGCGCGATCAGCCGGGCCGGGTAGCCGTGGTCGATGGCCAGCGGCTCGCCGCCCAGCCGGAGCGCGATCAGCGTGCGCGGATCGCGCAGGTGCGGCGGTGCCACGGTGGAGATCCGGTAGCGGCCCCCGGCCTGGAGCGACACGATCTCCGCCTCGGCGGCCTCGACGTCGACGCCGGCCAGTTCCGCCAGATCGCGCAGGCGCACGCCGGACCAGGTGCCGGTCGAGCTCCAGCCTTCCACGCACGTGATCGGCAGCACGACGGTGTGCTGCGGCAGGGCCTGCAGCTCCGGTCTCGACAACGCGATCCGGGTCGCCGGCCCGATGAGCAGGAGCCGGTACGCGGGGTCCAGAGCGGCGTCGCGTACGCCGGCGCTGGCCGCGGACTTGTTGACCGGGACCTGCTGCGGTCCGGTGGTGGGCCGGCGGGGCGCGAGCAGCGAGACGCGGGCCAGGGGTGCCACGGTCTGCCCGACCGTGGCCAGGGTGATGACCCCGGCCGCAGCGCCCACCGCGCCGAGCAGACCACGCCGGGTCAGGGTCGTGCCGGTGCGGTCCACCGGTCGCCGGACGATCGGCAGCTTCACGCCGATGTGCGCCAGCAGTGCGCCGATCGCCAGCCACGCCACCCAGTGGTGCGACGCCGTGAAGAAGAACGGCATCGGGGTGTACCAGCGCGCGACGTTGAGGATGCCGCTCACCACCTGGAAGAGGCTCGCGGCGACGAGCACCGCGATGCCGGCGCGTTCCAGGGCGACCTTGCGCTCGGGCACGAGCGGCCAGGCGAACAGCCGCGGATAGACCGACCAGAGCTTCGCACCCAGCAGCGGTACGGTGGCCAGCCCCGTGGCCACGTGGACGCCCTGGGTGAACCGGTAGAGCGCGACCGGTCGCGACGGCCACCAGAACCAGCCGGGCGGATGCTGGATGAGGTGGCTGAGGAGCCCGGTCACGAAGCAGATCCCGAACGCCGTCCCGAGCGCGATGCCGAGCTGGGTGGTGAGCCGCGTCGACCGCAACTCGGACGGGAACGCGCCCTCCCGGAGCGGCCCGCGCCGGAGGTTCTCGGGCGGTTCCCGGAGCCAGGCGTACGCCCGTCCGGCCGCCTCCCGCAGCCGCGTTGCGGCCGTTCCTACGTGGTCGCCAGCGTCGCGAACCATCGGCCCGCCTCCGTCCAGGTGGTCAGCGTGCGCATGGCTGCCGCGGCGGCGAGCGGGGCGAGGTCGCCCGCCGCCACGACGGCCCATCGCAGGGATGCGGTGTCGCCCGCCTTGTCCGGTGTCGGCTCCCGGTGGCGGGTCGCCTCCGCGGTGCTCAGTACGGCCTCGCCCGCCCAGCTGAGGGCGCCGGGCGGGGCGAGCTCGACGTGCAGCCGGCCGTCGCGGGCGAGCAGCGTGCGGCACCGCCGCAGCAGAACCGTGGGATCGCCGCCGATGCCGATGTTCCCGTCGGCGAGCAACACGTTGCGCCATCGGCCGTGCCCGGGCAACGGTTCGAACACGTCGCGCCGCAAGGCGGTCGCGCCGCGGAGGCGGGCAAGCCGGACCGCAGCCGCGCTGATGTCGATGCCGAGCGCGGGGCAGCCGAGGCGGCCGAGCACCGCGGTCAGCCGGCCAGGTCCGCAGCCCACGTCGAGCGTCGGCCCACCACAGCGGGCCAGCAGCCCCGCGTCGCCGGGCAGGTAAGGCCGGCACCAGTGCGCGGGATCCACCCGATACACGCCGCCGAGGTCGTTCCGCAGGCTCAGCAGGGCCGATCCGCCGGCCGCCGCGCGAAGCAAGGCGCGCTCGTAGAGGGCCAGGACGTCGTCCGGCGCCGCGCTCAGCGTCGCCGCGGTCACGCGAGCACCGTCCGGGGGACGGCCGCGGCGAAGCGGCTGCCGGTCGGACACAACGGCGCGACGGCCAGCGCGTCCTCGATCGTGTCCACGTCACGCAGCTCCGGCAGGAACCCGAACCGCAGCCCGCGGCCGCGGAGCGCGGCGAGCGTCCGGGCGCCGGTGTCCGGGGTGGACATCGGCACCTCGCGCAGGACCGCGGCCCGGGCCGGGTCGCGTAACCCCAACGCCCACCATCCGCCGTCGGTGGCCAGGCCCAGGACGGCATCGACCGGGGGCTGCGCCCGGGCCGCCCCGGTGCGGCCGCCGGCCGCCAGCAGGGCCGCGGCCGCGGCCAGGTGGTACGCCGTCACTTGAGGTGTGTCCATGCCGATGAGCAGCGCCGGTACGCCCGGGAGCGCGGTATCGGCGAACGCGTGGGACAGCCGCTCGGCCAGGCCGGAGCCGCGTTGCCGCAGGATCGCCCAGCCGTCCGGCGGCACGTAGTCGCCGTCGACGACGAGCGTACGGCGCACGGCGGGAGCGGAGCCGGCGGCGTCCAGCGTGTCGGCGAGCGCAGCCGCGGCGATCCGGGCAGCGGCCTCCGGCGTACACGGTGGACAGAGCCGTGTCTTCACCTGTCCGGCGACCGGAGCCTTCGCCATGACGAGCAGGTGTATCGTCAGTGCTGATGATTCGCTCGGTCGTGCGGCGCTTTGAGACGACGTCTTCCCTCCGCTTCGCTCCGGTCCAGACGCCGCCGCGCCAACTCCCTCGCTCATCGGGCCAGCACCGCGCTCATGTCACGGATCGCCCGGGCCGTTCCGCGTACGGTGCCGGTGACCTTGGATCGGGTCCCCGCGGCCCGCGGCCGGTACGCGACGTCCACCTCGACCACCCGCCAGCCCGCCCGCCCCGCGGCGATCAGCAGCTCGAGCGGATAGCCGAAGCGCCGATCCAGCAGACCCAGGCCGAGCAGGTCGGCGCGACGCGCGGCCCGCATGGGGCCGATGTCGTGCACCGGCAACCCGGTGTCCCGGCGCAGCCGGCGGGCCAGCAGGGCGTTGCCGAGCCGCGCGTGGGCGGGCCAGGCGCCGCGAGTGGTCGGGCGGCGCCGCCCCACGGCGAGATCCGCGAGCCCGGACCGGACCGGGTCCGCGACCAGCGGCAGCTGTGCCGGGTCGAACGATCCATCCGCGTCCAGCACGCACACGATGCCGTCCACCGGATCGGCGGCGACGATACCGGCGTGCACGGCGGCGCCGTATCCGCGCTCCGCCACGGACACCACCCGCGCGCCGAGTTCGCGGGCCAGCTCGGGCGAGCCGTCGGTCGAGCCGTTGTCGGCGACGATCGGCCGGTAGCCGGATGGCATCCGGCCGAGCAGCCACGCCAGAGCCGGAGCCTCGTCGAGGCAGGGCAATACCACATCGGTCATGACCGGCAAGCTAGCTGCGGCCGAGGCCGGAAAACCCTTACAAAACAAGGACATCGGCCGCAGTTCTTACGAACCGCTGACGTCTCCGCCGATTCCGCCGCTCGCGGAGCGGAGAGACTCTACGGTCGGCCACATGACCCACATCCTCGTGACCGGCGGCGCCGGTTTCATCGGTTCGCATGTCACCGCGGCCCTGCTCGATGCCGGCTACGACGTGTCCGTCCTGGACTCGGGCCACGCGGCGGCGCATCGAGCTCCGCTGCCGGACCGCGTGGCGGGCGTGCCCGTGCGGACCGCCGACGTCCGCGACCGGGCCGCGGTCGCCGACGCGCTGCACGGCGTCGACGCCGTCGCGCATCAGGCCGCGATGGTCGGGATGGGCGTCGACCTCGACGACCTTCCCGAGTACGTGGGTTGCAACGATCTCGGCACGGCGGTGCTCCTCGCCGCCATGACGCGCGCCGGCGTCGGACGGCTCGTACTGGCCAGCTCGATGGTCGTGTACGGCGAGGGCGCGTACCGCTGCGACCGGCACGGGCCCCGCAGCCCGGCCGCGCGCGACGTCGCCGACCTCGCCGCGGGCCGTTTCGAGCCGACCTGCCCCGACTGCGGTTCGGAGCTGGTCTCCGAGCTCGTCCGCGAGGATGCGCCGCTCGATCCGCGCAGCGTGTACGCCGCCACGAAGGTCGCCCAGGAACACCTCGCGGCGGCGTGGGCGCGGCAGACCGGCGGGTCGGTCGCCACGCTGCGATACCACAACGTGTACGGCCCCGGGATGCCGCGGGACACGCCGTACAGCGGGGTCGCGGCGATCTTCCGGTCGGCACTGGCGGCCGGGCGGGCGCCGCGGGTTTTCGAGGACGGGGGCCAGCGCCGCGACTTCGTCCACGTCACGGATGTGGCGCGGGCCAACGTGGCGGCGCTGGAGCGGACGGGCAGTGGCTTCCGTGCGTACAACGTGGCCTCGGGCCGGCCCGCCACCGTGGGTGAGATGGCGGCGGCGCTGGCCGGAGCGCTCGGCGGCCCGCCGCCCGTGGTGACCGGCGAGTTCCGATCCGGCGACGTCCGCCATGTGGTGGCGTCGCCCGCCCGCGTCGCAGCCGAGCTGGGCTTCCGGGCAAGCGTCGACCTGGCCACGGGGCTCCGCGAATTCGCCCGGGCGCCGCTGCGGGCATGAGCGTGCGGGCCGCGCCGCCCGGCACGGATCGCGGCGCCCGGCCGGACATCCGCGCCGCATTGATCGCGGTCACGGTGTTCGTCGCGGCCGCCGTCGTGGGGGCGCTGTCCGGGTTGGCGGGGCATCCGGTGCACGCCGGCGCGGCGCCGCTTTTCGGGCACTGGCTGCCGCACGCCGGCCCCGGCACGCCGCTCGCGGTCGCCGTCGCCGTGGCCGTGGTCTGCCGTGGCCCGGCGGCGGCCACACGACTGCGGTGGCGGTCGCTCCTCGCCGGGTCGTACGCCGCCTCGGTGCTGTGGATCCTGTCCCTCGCCATGGTGGACGGTTGGCGGCGCGGCCTGGCGGCCAGGCTGACCACTCCGTTCGAGTACCTGAGCGAGGTCGGCGGCGTCGGCGATGTGTCCTCGATGCTGCGCGGCTTCACCGGCCGGATCCTCGAAGGCGGCCCCGATCCGTGGACGACACACGTGGCCGGGCACCCGCCCGGCGCGCTGCTGGTCTTCGTGGGCCTGGACCGGATCGGGCTCGGCGGCGGGGGATGGGCCGCCGTGGTCTGCATGCTGGTCGGCGCGGTGCCGGCGATCGCGGTGCCGGTCACGGTGCGCGCCGTGGGCGGCGAGCCGGCGGCCCGAGCGGCGGTGCCGTTTCTGGTGCTGTTCCCCGGTGCGGTGTGGATCGGCGCCTCCGCCGACGGCCTGTTCGCGGGTGTCGCCGCCGCCGGCTTGGCGCTGCTCGCCGTCGGGCTGACCCGGCCGTCGCCCGTCGCCGCAGTGGGGGCGGGCGTGCTGCTGGCCGGGAGCGCCTATCTGTCCTACGGCCTTGTCCTCCTGGCGTCGCTGGTCATCGCGGTCGCGGTACTGGCGGGGACGTTCCGGCCGCTGGCGTGGACGGCACTCGGCGCGGCGGCCGTGGTGGTGGCGTTCACCGCGGCCGGGTTCTGGTGGCTGGACGGCTACGAACTAGTCAAGGTTCGCTACGCCCGGGGCCTGGCCAGCCACCGCCCGTACACGTACTGGGTCTGGGCGAACCTTGCGGCGGTCGCGGCGTGCGCCGGCCCGGCCGCGGCTCCGATCCTGCGCCGTGCCGTCCGGACGGCCCGGTGGTCGGCGCCGATCGTGCTGCCGCTCGCAGCGGCGGCCGCGATCGGAATCGCGGACGTCTCCGGGTTGAGCAAGGCCGAGGTGGAACGGATTTGGCTACCGTTCGCGGTGTGGCTGCCGGCCGGGACCGCGCTGGTGCCGGACCGCGGCCGCCGGGCCTGGCTCGCGGCACAGGCCGGCACCGCGCTGCTGGTCAACCACCTCCTGCTGACGGCGTGGTGACGACCGCGGCGGCGCCCCCTACTTAGGGGGCAACGTCGCCACGAACCGTCGCGCGCGGTCGATCCAATGGGTGAGCACGTCGTCGTCGAGGGCGGCGCCGTCGACGACGATCCAGCCCTTCATCGGGCGGCCGGTCATGTCGAACAGCCGCGCGCCCGGCTGCCGCAGCGCGTCGTCGGTCGCGTCCGGACCGACGCGCACCATCAGGTCGTCGCCGGTGACCCCGACCGTCATGTTGCCGTTCGTGAGGAAGGCGATCCCACCGAACATCCGCTTGTCCGTCACGCCGGGAACGTCCGCGAGCCGCTCCCGGATCCGTTCGCTCAACGCCTCGTGGTATGCCACGGTTCGACCGTACCCATCGCGTGCCGGTGGCTAGCTCGTACCGGCGGCTATCAGCCCGATACCGGCCGAGAGCAGGCCGATCCCGAGCGAGGCGGCGCCGATCCAGAGCAGCGCGATGAGGCCGTTCGGCCGCTGCGGGTCGCGGCTCGCCACGGACACGAAGAAGCCGGCAGGCATGAAGATGGCCGCGACCAGCACGCCGAACGACAGCGTCGCCCAGGGCTGGCCGACCCCGTTCAGCCGGGTCAGCAGCATCACGAGCAGACCCAGGATCACGAGTACGCCGGCGTGCGCGTGCCCCGCCCGGAAGAAACTCTGCTGCAGGTCGTTGGCCGGGACGCCGCCGCGCACCACGCGGAGCAGGAACGTGCCGCCGTACGCGATGCCGATGACCGTGAGCAGTACGACTCCGGCGATGATCTGGTAGGCGTTGTCGAGCATCTCTGTCCTCTCAGGGGTTGGGGTAGATCAGCGATAGGGCGCGGCGCGCGAGCGACTCGACGTCTCCGGAGGGCCGGAGATTTCCGCTCAACACGAGTGTGGCGATGCCGTGTACGACGCCCCAGCCGGTGACCTCCGCGGCCTCGGGGTCATCGAGCTTCTTCGCCGCGACGCCCTCCCGGAGCGGAGCGAAGGCCTCGGCCCGGGCCGCGACCAGCTCTGGGTCGCGGTTGTCCAGCAGGTCCGACCGGAACATGACGGTGAAGTGGGCGGGGTGGGCGAGCGCGAACCGCACATACGCGACGCCGACGTCGATGAACTCCCCGCCCGCTGCCGCGGCGTGCAACTCCGCGGCCAGCAGGCGGTTCCCCTGTACGGCGAGCGCGTTGAGGACGCCTTCGCGGCTGCCGAAGTGCCGGCGGAACGCGGTGTGGCTGACGCCGAGGTCGGCGGCGATGGCCCGCAGGCTCAACGCTCCGATGCCGTCGCGCGCGATCGTCGTCGCGGCCGCCGCCAGGATCGCGTCCCGCAGGTTGCCGTGATGGTATCCCGCCATGCGGTGAAGTTACCAGTGGTTACTTGTCGCCGTCAAGATCGTGCGGATCCGACCCGCAGATGGCACGGCGGGGGGCGGCCCAGCAGGCCGCCCCACGTCCGTGTTCAGTCGACCTCGACGACGGCCTGGGCGAACTGCGCCGAGTAGAGGCGCGCGTACGCCCCGTCCGCCGCGATCAGCTCGTCGTGGGTGCCGTGCTCGACGATGCGGCCGTCCTCCATCACCAGGATCATGTCGGCGTCGCGGATGGTGGACAGCCGGTGCGCGATGACGAAGCTGGTCCGGCCGACTCGCAACAAGCTCATCGCCCGTTGGATCAGCACCTCGGTACGAGTGTCCACCGAGCTCGTCGCCTCGTCGAGGATGAGGATGCTGGGTTCGGCCAGGAACGCGCGGGCGATCGTGATGAGCTGCTTCTGCCCGGCGCTGACGTTGGAACCCTCCTCGTCGATGACCGTGTCGTAGCCGTCCGGCAGCATCCGCACGAACCCGTCCACGTGCGCCGCCTCGGCCGCGGCCTCGACCTTCTCGGGCGTCGGATGGTCCGCGCCGTACGCGATGTTCTCCGCGATCGTGCCACCGAACAGCCAGGTGTCCTGCAACACCATGCCCAGGTGCTCGCGGAGTTGCTCGCGCGGCATGGTGGCGATGTCCACGCCGTCCAGCGTGATCCGCCCGCTCGTCACGTCGTAGAACCGCATGAGCAGGTTGACCAGCGTTGTCTTGCCGGCGCCGGTGGGTCCCACGATGGCCACGGTCTGGCCGGGCTCGACCGTGAGCGACAGGTGGTCGATGAGCGGCTTGTCCGGCAGGTACCGGAACGACACGTCCTCGAACGCGACCCGGCCGCGCACCCGACCCATCCCCACGAACGCCGGCTCCGGGCTTTGTTCAGGCGCGTCGAGCAGAGCGAACACCCGCTCGGCCGACGCCACGCCGGACTGGATCATGTTGGCCATGCTGGCGACCTGGCTCAGCGGCTGGCTGAACTGCCGGGAGTACTGGATGAACGCCTGCACGTCGCCCAGCGACAGCGAGCCGGACGCCACCCGGAGGCCGCCGACCACCGCGACGAGCACGTAGTTGACGTTGCCGATGAACATCATGGCCGGCTGGATCAGGCCGGAGATGAACTGGGCGCGGAAGCTCGACGCGTACAGACGCTGGTTGTGCTGTTCGAAGGTCTCGATCGCCTCGTGCTGGCGGCCGAACACCTTGACCAGCGAATGGCCGGTGAACATCTCCTCGATGTGGCCGTTGAGCTTGCCGGTCGTCGACCACTGGTCGACGAACTGCGGCTGCGACCGCTTGCCGATCCGGGTCGTGATCCAGATCGACACCGGCACGGTGACCAGCGCGATGATCGCCAGTAGCGGCGAGATCCAGAACATGAACGCGAGTACGCCGATGATCGTCAGCACCGACGTGATCAGCTGGCTGAACGTCTGCTGCAGCGTCTGGGCGATGTTGTCGGTGTCATTGGTGGCGCGGCTGAGCACCTCGCCGCGCGGCTGCTGGTCGAAATAGGACAGTGGTAGCCGGGCGAGCTTCACCTCGACGGATTGGCGGAGGCCGTACATGGTCGTCTGCACCACCCGGGCGGTCAGGCGGCCCTGCATGACGCCGAAGACCCAGGCGAACACGTAGACGACGACCACCCACGCCAGCAGGTGCTCCAGCCGGGTGAAGTCGATGCCCTGGCCGGGCACAGCGTCGGTGGACGACAGCAGATCGGCTTTGCCGTTGTCGCCCTGTGCGCGTAGCTGCGCGATGGCCTGCGCCTTGCTCATGCCGGCCGGCAGCAGCTTGCCGACGAAGCCGGAGAAGATGATGTCGGTGGCGCTGCCGAGCAGCTTCGGCCCGAGCACGGACAGCGTCACGCTCGCGACGCCGAAGAGCAGGACGACGGCGACGAGCAGGCGCTGCGGCTTCATCAGGCCGAGCAAGCGCTTGGTGGATCCCTTGAAGTCCTGGAGTTTCTCGGTAGGCATGGCGCCGGCCATCATCCGGGCGGCGGGTCCGCCCATGGGAGGTCCGCCGGGTCGGCGCATCGGCGCGGTCACGCTGTGCCCTCCCTAGGCATGCTCTCCTGGCCCTCGCTGCGCTCGGTGCAGTCGATCATGGCTGTGCCCTCCCTAGGCATGCTCTCCTGGCCCTCGCTGCGCTCGGTGCAGTCGATCATGCCGCTGCCTCCTGTTCGGTGAGCTGGGAAAGAACGATTTCGCGGTACGTGGGGTTGGTGTCCATCAGCTCGCGGTGGGTGCCGGAGCCGACCACCCGCCCGTCGTCGAGCACGACGATCCGGTCGGCCTCGCGGATCGTGCTGACCCGCTGCGCGACGATGATCACGGTTGCGTCGGCGATGTGCCGGGTGAGCGCGGCCCGCAGCGCCGCGTCGGTGGCGTAGTCGAGCGCCGAGAACGAGTCGTCGAAGAGGTAGATCTCGGGGCGGTGCACGAGCACCCGGGCGATCGCGAGCCGCTGCCGCTGGCCGCCGGAGACGTTGGTGCCGCCCTGGGCGATCGGCGCGTCCAGCTGCCCCTCCATCTGCTCGACGAACCCGCGAGCCTGCGCCACTTCGAGCGCCCGCCACAGCTCCTCGTCGGTGGCGTCCGGGTTGCCGTACCGGAGGTTGGAGGCGACCGTGCCGGTGAACAGGTACGGCTTCTGCGGGACCAGGCCGACCGTACGGGACAGCAGGACCTCGTCGAGCTCGCGGACGTTCACGCCGTCGACGAACACCTCGCCGCCGGTCGCGTCGAACAGCCGTGGTATCAGATTGAGCAGCGTCGTCTTGCCGGAGCCGGTGCTGCCGATGATGGCGGTGACCTCGCGCGGCCGGGCGGTCAGGTTGACGTCGCAGAGCACCGGCGCCTCGGCGCCGGGGTAGCGGAAGTCCACATCGCGCAGCTCGAGGAAGCCGTACTGCCGCAGCGTGGTGACCGGGTTGACGGCCGGCTTGACGCTGGATTCGGTGTCCAGCACCTCCTCGATGCGCTCGGCGCAGACCTCGGCGCGCGGGATCATGAT
The DNA here is from genome assembly GCA_036001925.1 of Actinoplanes sp. Lineage (GTDB taxonomy): Bacteria > Actinomycetota > Actinomycetes > Mycobacteriales > Micromonosporaceae > Actinoplanes. The sequence goes on along the minus strand of DASYTU010000086.1, from coordinate 2,925 downwards.
GAACATGAACGTCGCCATCATGATCGCCATGAGGATCTGCAAGAGGTAGCTGAGGAACGCGGTCAGCGCGCCGACCTGCATCGCTCCGGAGTCGATCCGGTGCCCGCCGAACCAGAGCACGGCGACGCTGGACATGTTCACGATCAGCATGACGGTCGGGAACATCAGCGCCATCAGGCGACCGGTGCGGAGGGAGACGTCGGTCAGTTGTTCGTTCGCGGAGCCGTATCGGGCCCGTTCGTGCTCGTCGCGGACGAACGCCCGGATCACCCGGATGCCGGCGATCTGCTCGCGCATGATCCGGTTGATGCCGTCGATGCGCTTCTGCATGGTCCGGAACAGCGGCCGCATCCGCCGGATGATCAAGGTGACCACGATGACCAGGATCGGCACGATGACCAGGATCAGCGAGGACAACGGCACGTCCTGGTTCAGCGCCAGCACGATGCCGCCGACGCACATGATCGGCGCCGACACGAGCAGCGTGAAGGTCAGCAGGACGAGCATCTGGACCTGCTGCACGTCGTTCGTGGTCCGGGTGATCAGCGACGGCGCGCCGAATTGGCCGACTTCGCGTGCGGAGAACTCCTGCACCCGGGAGAAGATCGCGGCTCGGACGTCGCGGCCGACCGCCATCGCCGTACGCGCTCCGAAGTAGACCGCGATGATCTGCGCCGCGATCTGCAACAGCGTGATGCCGAGCATCCAGCTGCCGACTTTCATGATGTATCCGGTGTCGCCGGTGACCACGCCGTTGTCGATGATGTCGGCGAAGAGCGTCGGCAGGTAGAGCGTCGCCAGCGTCTGGAGGAACTGGAACACCACGATCAGGACGATGGTGGTCTTGTACGGACGCAGATGGACGCGGAGCAGTTTGATCAGCACCTCACGGCACCCCCGTGGTTTCGGTCTCGGTCTGGCCCGCCCGGATGAGCGGGATGGTCGCGTGTTCGGTGTCCGTCGAGACGACGAGCAGGCCGTCGAGCAGCAGCGACACCATCTCGGCGCCGTTGAACTGGTGCGGATCGCCGAACGGGCCGTACGTGTTGGCGCCGCAGAAGAGCAGCAGCAGGCGGGCGGCCGTGCCGGGGGAGCGGCGCAGCTTGTGCGCGTCCGGCTCGATCACCGCGGTCAGCGACGCGAGCAGGCGCTCCCGGGTCTTCACCATCCGGTGGCGGGCGTCGCCCACGTTGTCGGCGTGCAGGGCCAGGCTCCGGGCCGCGGACATCAGCTGCGCGTTGCCGGTGAACTGCGCGTTGATGAGATCTGCCGCGATGGTGAGGCGCTGTCGAAGGTCGAGGCGCGGGTCGATGGCAGCCAGCGCGTCGAGCGTGGGTTGCGGATCGAGCGCGTGCATGAGCGACGTGACGACCAGCGTGTTCTTGTCCCGAAAGACGCCGAAGATCGTACCCTCGGCGACTCCCGCGGCCTGCGCGATCTGTTTCGTGCTGACGTCGAGCCCGTGTTCGCGCAGCAACGGGACCGTCGCGGCGATGAGCGCGGCGCGGCGGTCCTCCGGCGCCATCGCCGGGACGCGCCGCCGGCGCTCGCGCCTATCGGAAGTCACGCGGCGATTCTACTGAGCGAGCGCTCACTCAGCCACTGACATTTGTCATGGACGGCTCAAGTCAGTGATACCTCATCTCGCCGGCCCGGATCGGCGCGGTCACGCGGTTCTCCGGCGGGGCTAGCGGGCAGAGCCATCGGTCGTCGTACGCGCACGACGGGTTGTAGAGGTAGTTCATGTCGAGGCGGATGCGGTTGCCGCCGAGTAGCTGGACGCCCCGGCCGTGTGTGCCCTTGACCGTGTCGGTCAGGTAGCGGCCGCCGCCGTACGACTCCGTGCCGCAGGTGCCGTCGCGGACCGGCAGGAACAAGCCTCCGCCGTACGCGGCGATCCACCACAGGGACAGCTCGCCCCACGGGGTGTCGAGGATGCCGACGCGGGCGTAGTGGACCACGCCGTCCTCGCCCCCGGTGTCGATGTCGATCTCACCCGGTGCCGCCCGTAGCTCCACGTCCGCGATCGCGCCGTCGTCCGGGGGGAAGTAGCGGATGCCCGCGAACGCCACCCGTTCCGCGGCCGGGATCGGGGACTGCGGGTGGGTACGGAACAGGTCGTCGCGGCGGGACCGGAAGTCGTCGAGGTCGGCGGCGTCCAGGTAGATCCGCGCCACCGCGGCCCGATAGTCGCTCAGCTGCAGTGCGTCCACCCGCCCAACATAGTCGGTCGGGCATGCCGTCGATCGGCGCCTTGACAACGTTGTCGGATCTATCGAAACATTTAAATCAATCGTCGAGGTGGCCCTTTCCCGCCTACCCCCAGCGCCGCCCTCCCCACCGAGGAGTACCGCATGGCACGCACCGGACCACTCGTCGCTGTCCTCACCACGCTCGCCCTCACCCCCCTGCAAGCCGCTCCGGCTGCGGCCGCCGCCGACGTGGCCCCCGTCGACCTTGGCGGAGCGCACTGGATTTGGTACCCCGAAGGCAGTCCCGCCCAGGACGCCCCGGTCGCCACCCGCTACCTGCGCCGCACGTTCACCGTGCCGGCCGGCCCGTACACCGAGGCCCAACTCGTCGTCACCGGTGACGACACGGTCGATGTCTGGGTCAACGGCACCTATCTGGCCGGCTCGCCCCGGGTCGCCGACTCCTGGCGGAAGGCGTCCTTTGTCGACGTCGCCGCGGCGCTGCGCCCCGGCGGCAACACGCTCGCCGTCGCGGTGCGCAACACCGGCGGCCCGGCCGGCGTTCTCGGCCGGCTGCACGTCGTGGCGTCCGGCGGCACGGTCGACCTGGTGACCGACGGTTCCTGGCGCGCGGCGAACTCCGTACCCGAGAACTGGTCCGACCCCGCGTATGGCGACACGGCCTGGCCTGCTGCGCGCGACCTCGGCGCCTACGGCGTGGCGCCGTGGAACG
>DASYTU010000085.1:0-1520 GCA_036001925.1 Actinoplanes sp. | reverse complement strand
GCCGGCCTGGGCCAGCACCGGCTGCGCCGCCGAGCGATAGAGGGCGAGAATGCACCGGCCCATCTCGGGACCTTGGTGGGCAGCGAGCTCGACCGCGACGTCGTGTGGGATACCGAACTCGCGCATCCGCTCGGCACGGTCCTCGACGGTGCCGCCCATCATGGTTTCCACCAGCTTCTCGCCGTCGCCGGGGGTCTGCCAGACCTGGGCGAGGTCGTCCCATACGTAGTCGGGGGCGTAGCAGCCGAGGACGTCGCTTGCCCAGCTGCGGAGCAGATCAGGCCGGGCCATGGCGACGTTCACGACATGCCCGCCACCCCAGTCATGGCCGACCAGGTCGACCGGTTCACCGATCGCGACGAGCTGGTCGATCAACCAGTCCCGGTAGTCGGTCATCGTGGCGCCGAAACCGGCGGGCACCGGCGCGCCGAACCCCGGCGGGGACAGCGCCACCACGTCGCCTCGGCCGAGCTCAGCCCGCAGCGGAGCCCAGATCGCGTCGGTTTCCGGATTGCCGTGCACCAGAACAACGGTCATGGTTGCTCCAAGGGTCCAGCTCAGCTGGCGGCGAGCAGTTGGGGGTAGAGCACGGCCGGGTCGGCGGCCAGCCCGGCCTTGACCTGGCGGGTCACGTCGTCGACGAGGACCTCGAGGGCGCCGGCTTCGATCCCATCCACGGCCTGGGCGGCGACGGTCTCCGGGGACGTCTTCGGCGCGTCCACGCCGGCGGTCAGGTCGGTGTCGACGTAGCCGACGTGCAATCCGGTGACACCGATTCCCCGCGGCGCCAGCGCCAGCCGCAGCGCATTGCTCTGCGACCACAGGGCCGCCTTCGACGCGGAGTAGGCGTCCGAGCCGGGTACCGTCAGCCACGACAGCACCGAGTGCACCGTCAGCACATGGCCCCCGCCGTTGGCCTCGATGACGGGGGCGAAGGCCCGGGTGACGTAGAGCGAGCCGTAGAAGTTGATCTCGAACTCGCGGCGGATGTCCTCGATCGGCGAGTCGAGGAACGACGAGCGGAACGCCGCACCCGCGTTGTTGACCAGGATCGTCACGTCCGGCGCCTGTCGGGCCAGGCCAGCCGCCGCCTGCGGGTCGGTCAGCTCGAGGGCCAGCGGCACGGCGCCCGACTCTGTGACGGTGCGCGGGTCGCGGGCGGTGGCGTAGACCTTGGCCGCGCCGCGGGCCTGGAGTTCGCGTACCAGCGCCCTGCCGATACCCCGGCTACCACCGGTGACGAGCGCTACGGAGTTTTCGATGACGGTCATGTGAGCCTCCTGGAAACCGATCGGTTTCCGGCACCATAAACCGATCGGTTTCCAAACGCAAGTCCGGCGGTAGACTGATTCCATGATCGATCCGCCTTCGCCCCCGGCGTCGGGCGGCGTCAGTACCCGAGACCGCCTGCTGGACGCCGCGTCGCGCCTGTTCTACGAGCAGGGCATCCACGTGGGCGTCGAGGCGGTGTGCCGCGCCGCCGGCGTGTCGAAGAAGTCGCTCTATCAGCTCTTCGGCAC
>DASYTU010000084.1:0-5899 GCA_036001925.1 Actinoplanes sp. | reverse complement strand
GGACGGGAAGTGTGATATAAGGCCCTCTGTTTGTGGGCTACCCCACCCGGGTACGCTCGCGTGGAGCGCTCGCACCATGAGGGCTGGGGGCACGCCATGCGCGGCGACGATGGGCTTAGCGACGCAGAGCGGCGCAGACTGACGGAGATCGAATCGTCGCTGCGCGCCGAGGACCCGGACTTCGTACAGCGTTTTGAGCGGCGTCGCCTGCGACGTCGTCGCTGGCGCAACATTCTCGCTCCCATGGCGCTCGGCGTCGCGGTGGTCGTGATCGTTCTCGCGCTGGTGCGCGGCAGTGTCGGCGGGGCGGTCATCGGTCTGCTGGCCGCAGGTGCGGCCGCAGGCCTCTGGGTCACCCGGCGGGGCGCGTGAGCCATATAGCTGAAAGTAACGGTCTCGTTACCCTCTGCGCATCTGCCCGGCGGCCCGGCGCGTCTTAAGGACTGACTAACTTACCGGTCGGTAACGGTTGCCCCGAGCGCCCGCTCGAGTTGGGTACGCACGTCGATTCCGATCAAGCCGAACGGCGGATCAGAATGAGCCGCGAGGTCGACCATTGCTCGGCACCCCCGGGTCGCGGATCGAAGTGGGCCATTGCCTCCCGTCGAGCTGGTCGTCCCGATGATCTATGCGTACTGGTCCGTATCTGTCGCCCCCGCGAACCTCCTTTGTCGACGGCCCACCGGTCCGGGAGGGCGAGCTTCCGACGAGTCCTGCCAACCGGCAGAGGGGGAAACGTGAAACGACGCATCTGGATGATCGGTCTGGTCGCCGTCGCGACGACCGCGGCCATCACCGTCCAGCCGGCGAGCTCAAGCGCTGAACCGAGTGTGCCCCAGCGCATCGCGGCCGGAACGCTCAAGCCTGCGTTCGTCAAGGTAGGCGCCGGCATGAAGAGAATGCCGTTCCTGTCCGCCGGCCGTACGGAACCGCTGACCAACGCCCGGGCGACCACGAAGGCGCTGAGGGCGGCCCCCAACAGCCCGGGAATCGCGGTGAAATCCGCCGGCTGTGCCAATCGCAACGGTGGACGCAACGTCCGTGTGAACCAGGACTGCACCTTCCGTCGCCAGGCCGAGGAACACATCGCCGTCGACCCGAACAACCCGAAGAACCTCGTGGCCGGCATGAACGACAGCCTCATCGGGTGGAACCGCACCAGCATCGACTTCTCCGTCGACGGCGGTAAGCACTGGGGCGCCATCAGCACCGCACCGTTCGGCTACCGCCTCAACGACCCGAACGACCTGCTGCCCACCAGCGACGACCCCAACCGGCACACGATCAAGGGTGGTGCCGGATCCCTGCATTCGTACGACGCGTGCAGCGACCCCTACCTGGCCGCCGACTCGCGCGGGCGGTTCTTCTACACGTGCGTCGGTTTCGACATCGCATTCAACGACTCGCTAGCGTTCGTTGTGCCGTCTCCGCCCGGGGCCCAGGGGTCCTACTTCGACCAGGTTCCGCCGCCCGAGGGAATCCAGCCCCCGTACACCGGGCGCGAGCACATAGTCGCTGAGGACAACAGCGCCGCCGCGAGCTACGACGCGCCCAAGGTGACCGCAGACCACTTCGTCAACAGCCCCAACCGCGACAACGTTTACTTCACGTGGACCGTCTTCGACTTCACCTGCGGGCCCGACCACGACCAGTACTGCGAGTCGCCGGTCTGGGGATCCATGTCGACCGACCACGGTTTCACCTGGTCGACGCCAGAGATGATCAGCGGGTCCAACCCGGCCGTCTGCACCATGGGCAACGTCTTCAACCCGGAGCTCAACCCGGCGTCGTGCAATCTCGACGGCCACTCCGACCTGACCGTCCGGCCCAACGGCGAGCTCGCCGTCACGTTCATCAGCCAGAACACTCCGACGCAGAACCCCCAGATCCTGAGCCTGCGCTGCCACCCGGCTGGCAGCTCGCCCGCCGGTACGGCGCACCTCGACTGCGGTACACCGCAGAAGGTCGCCGACTACGTCACCGGTCCGAGCTGCGACTTCGGCCGGGGTCCCGAACAGTGCATCCCGGGTGCGTTCATCCGGGCGCCGTTCGAGACGTCGCAACGACTGACCGTCGACGAGCGCACCGGCGCCCTCTACAACACCTGGTACGACTATCGGCTGGGCGAGTTCGACGTGTTCGTCACACGGTCGACGGACGGCGGCGCGACCTGGACCCCGCCGCGGCTGGTGAACCCCGACCGCGGCACGGACCATTACTTCTCCGCGATCGACATCGGCGAGAAGCGAGGGACCAGGGTGGCGATCAGCTACTACCGGACCGGACGCGTGCCCGGTGAGAACACCACGCCACCCGGCGGCTTCGGTCCCGACGTGGCCAACCAGATGTCGGACTACGTGCTGTCGGGCGGCACGGACCTGAACACCCCGTACCAGTTCGAGGTGTTGTCGCCGAAGTTCCCGCCGCCGGACGGCATCCAGGCCGGCTTCAACGGCGACTACTCCGGCATCGTGGTCGACCGCAACAACATCGCGCACCCGATCTGGTCGGACACAAGGAACCGGGTGCCCAACCCGGACTTCAACAAGGTGAGCGTGGACGAGGACGTCTTCACTGCGGCACGGCCGATTCCGGGTCGCTGAGCATCGGACCGATCGAGACACAGCCGGCCGTCCATCCTGGCGCAGGGTTGGACGGCCGGCCGTGTCGAAGCGGTGCCGCGTGTCCCGTTTACGACCAATTCGTCCAGTTGGACCGTGCTCCGGCGGTGTTGGGTGTAACGCCTGAACGACTGCGAGCGCTTCTCATGATCGGGCTGTCGGCCGTGTCCACGTCCTCCGGCTCCGGGCTCGGCAACGGGCCCGCGACGCCGTGCCGTCCGGATTACTTGAAGGAGGCTATGGAGGTGGTGGACCACATGGCACAGCCGAAGCGGCCGGCCCGCGCGGGGTCGCCGCGACGTCGAGGTGTCCGCGACGTCGCCGACGACATCGCGGAGCAGATCCGCAGCGGACGGCTGACCGCCGGGGCGAAACTGCCGACGTATTTCGCACTGGCGGAGATGTACGACGTGTCTCTCTCCACCGTGCAGCGCGCCATCGGACTCCTGAACGCCCGCGGACTGGTACGGGGTATACGAGGCGACGGCGTATACGTCTCGGACTCGTGACGCGGCGCCCCCGAAGCTAGGCCAGCAGCGTCGCCCGGCGCCACCGGCCGCGCAGGATCAGTACGCCGACCAGCCCGTCCAGCGCCATCTCCGGGACGGGGTTTGCGATCTGTTGGGTCATGTCGGCCTCCTTGGCGGCGACTGCGGGTGATGATCTGTGGGTTGGATGAGATGGCCCGGACGCGGTATTCACGGGCTGACCCGCCGTAGGCTGACCCCGACGGCGGCCGCCGCGGCTATCGGCGGCAACCACCACGCGGCCACGCCCGCAGTGTGCAGCAGCCAGGTCGATACGAGGGCGATCGCGACGGTTGCGGCTATCGTCCAGTCATCGCCGATGATGAACCGGTACCAGAACCGTGCGAACCCGGTGAGCCAGGCCAGGATCACGGTCATTGCGCGGCGCATGGGTCACCTCGCGGGCTGGAGTGTGCCGTGGCCGGTGCGCCGGCCCAGCAGGCGGATGTAGTAGGCGGCGGCGATCGCGTACCACCCGATGAGGGCCAGGATGGCGGCGTCGGCGCCCGGCCAGGCGACGCCCAGCCCTTGCACCGCCCAGAACGTCCCGAAGCTCGACAGCAGCGTTCCCACCAGCAGTTGCAGGGCGCTGCGCGGGATGCGTTGGACGAACCCGCGGGCGAGTAGTCCGGCGCCGGCGATGACCAGCAGGGCGGCGGAGGCGCCGAGGATCGCGGTGGGAAACGCTTGCGCGGTGGCGCCGAAGCTGACCACGATGAGCGCGATTTCCAGGCCCTCGAGCAGCACCCCCTTGAACGACAGGACGAACGCGGTCCAGTCCACGCCGTGATCGGGGATGCCCTCGGCGGATGCGGATCGCGCACCCATGCCCCGGAAGCCGTTGGCGCTGACCCGGCTGATCCCCTTGCGTAGCCACTGCAGGCCGAACACCAGCAGCAGCGAGCCAACCACGAGCCGCAGGGCGCCGATCGGCACAAGCGTCAGCGCCGTACCGAGCGCCCCGACGAGCACGACGAGGATGCTCAGGCCGGCCGCGGCGCCAAGCCAGGTCGAGCGCCACCCCCGAACGCTGCCGACGCCGACCACGATGATCACCATCTCGATGACCTCGACCGCCGCCGCAAGGAACGTGGTGACGAATACCGACGAAGGGCTCATCGGGGATCCCCTACGCGCTGAGGTTGCCGAGTGCCAGCCGGGCGGTGTCGGCCGCAGCGGCGGGACCCGACGCAAGGATCAGCAGCTGGCCCTGCTCCGACCACCGCACCGGCGTCCGTGAGCGGCGCGGTCGCCGACGCCGAGCGGTTCCACACCCTGGCGTTCAGCCCGGCGGCAACCAGATTGCTAGTCATCGCCGATCCCATGATGCCGGCCCCGATCACCGCGACCGCCATACCAGCATCGCCGCTACTCAACCCTGCCATGACCGCTCCTTTCCTGGTGTGCTCCTTGCCGTCGACGCGGAGCCACGATTGGGTTCAGCTTGGCGCCGCGCCCCGCGCGGCTGCATTGCGGCTAGCCGTGATCCGGCGGGTGCCGCCACCGGGGTCGCCGATTGCCGCCGGCAACCGTCAGCGTCGACCGTCCGGTGCGAGCAGCTGTACGGCGGGTGGCAGCACGAGTCCGGCGGCCGCGAGGGCCTGGAGCAGCCGGCGTAGGTGACGGGTGTCGATTCCGGCGTCGGTGGGCGGGTCCGGGTACGGCACGTCGAGGGCGCGGGCCGCCTGGGTGGCACACATGGTGATCGCGACCTGCAACGCCCGCAGCCGCAGGGTGGACCAGGCGGCGTCGGTGGACTCGGCGACCCGGTCGTGGTGCCAGAGCAGCCGGCGCAGATCGGCGGCGAGCTTCTCGATGGGCGGACCGTCCGGCTGCGGGATGCCGCCGCCGCGCCGGTCGGCGAGGCGGTCCCTGATCGCGCGGACAGCGTCGGCGCCGTACATCGCGCTGGCGACCAGCAGGGTGGGGGACAGCAGCAGGAGCATGATCCCGGCGGTCCGGACGATGCCAGCGGCGAGGGCGGGCATGCCGGCGACGACGAGGGTCAGAGCGGCTACCACGATCGCGGCGGCCAGCAGCAACGTGCCAGCCGGGCGGCGGGCGGCGAGGCGGCGGAGGCGGCCGGACGAGCGGAGCGGTCTCCGGCGGGTTCCGGCGTTCATGATGAGCTCCTCATCGACGATCTTCCCGTTACGAAAAGCCTCGCGTGGTGGACGTGGCGCGGCATCACCGCTAGCGGCCGACGTCGCCTGTTGCTGACCGGAGTGCACCGGTTCCGGCTGACCGGTAGTCGAAGTTGGGCGCTGGCCGCGAAGACATGACGAGGCCGGGCCGCGAGGCTGGAGCGCATCCGGCACAAGCCGCCGGTACGCCAGCAAGAGTGGAAGGAAGCGAGGGAAGAACGATGGTGGAGATTCTCGCTACGAAGACGTCGCTTCCCGGACGCGACCCGACCCGCACGTTCAAGGCCGTCCGGGCCGAGGCGCTGTTCGCTTCGACCCTGCAGTGCTCCGCGTCGCCGTCGCCCGATCAGGTCCGGCGCGCCGTCGCGACGACACTGCGCCGGCTCGGAGTTCGCGGCTGCGCCGCACACATGGCCAGCGAGTTCGGCGACCACCCCGACACCGCGGCCTCCCGGATGACCTGGGCGCTGTCGATGATCCACTCCGTCTACCCGGCGCCGCCGATGAGCCCGGTTCCCGACCCGCGACAGCTTGCCCTCGCCAGCTAACCGGCCCTCACCGCCGGCAAGCGCGCTCGGCGCCGCCTCAGCGGTTGGGTCTGATCTCG
>DASYTU010000083.1:0-10251 GCA_036001925.1 Actinoplanes sp. | reverse complement strand
CATATGGCAGTCGTTTTATCTGACTTCGAGGTACGAACTATATGGCTCGCGTAGCATCGAAGAGTTCGAGCAGTGGGCGGCTTCGGCGCCGCCTGGCTACCGAAATCAAGGAATCACTGCGCGAGCTGAGCATCCAGCTGTCTCTGCTCAACCACCAGGTCGGCGCCCACGCCGACCTCAAAGACGTGGACCTCGACTGCCTCGACCTGATCAACCGCCACGGTCCGCTCAGCCCGAGCGCCCTCGCCCGCCGCGCCGGCATACATCCCGCCACCATGACCGGCATCCTCGACCGCCTCGAACGCGGCGGCTGGATCACCCGCGAGCGAGACCCGGACGACCGGCGCGCGATCGCCGTCCGGGCCCTACGCGACCGCAACGCGGAGTTGTTCGGGCTGTACTCCGGCATGAACAGCTCGATGGACCGGATCTGCGCTGAATACGAGGAATCCGAGCTCGAACTGCTCGCCGACTTCTTGCGCCGCACCACCGACGCGGGACGGACCGCCACCGACGAGCTGGCCGGCGACTGAGGCAACCACTCGGCGGGTGGTCGTTGATGCGGCCGATGTGCCGATCGCGTCCGGGATCACCGCGCGGGCAACACCACCAGCGCATCGCCGACCGGGCGCTCGCCGGTCGCATCCGACGGCACGTTGATCACCGCACCGTCAACCACCATCGTGGTCGAGCCGCCGCCGTCGAGGTTCATCGCGTTGCGCAACCCGAGCGACTTCGCCACCGCGGCGGTCTCCGCGATGCCGAGACCCAGGCTCGACGTGCTGCGGCCGTCCGCTGTGATCAGGACGGTGCGGCCCTGGGCATCCACCCCGGCGAAGGTGCGCGGGTTCCGCTTGTGCACCCAGCCGTAGTAGAAGCTCGGATTGCCCGGATGCACCATCCCGTCGGCGCGCGGCGTGGCATGCAGCTGGCCGTCGCGGACCAGCTCGGGACCGCCGTTGACGATCGACGTGATCGGCGAGGTCGGCACCGGCCGGCCGCGGTCGTCGATCAGCGTCGCCCTGACCACCAGCTCACGGCCGGGATGCGCGACCGCGAGCAGCGCGTCGACCCGGTCTCCGGTCGCCTGCACGGTACGACCGCCCGCCGGGATGGTCCCGCCGCGGGGCGAGCGGATATCGGTGACCCGGCCGCTCCGGTCCAGCACCACCTCGGCGCCCGGACCGCTCGGCGTCCGCGCGCCGTACGCCGAGTCGAAGGCGACCAGCTCGTCGGGATCGGTGCAGGTGTAGTCGTGCCGCGGCAGGTCGGTCGGGGTGTCGCCGATCCCGCCGCAGTTGCGGATCAACCCCGGCACGCGGTCGAGGCCGTCAAGTGTGAGGCCGGCGACCTCGCCACGCCAGCGGAGCCGCACGATCGAGGTGCGCCGGGCGTCGTCGCGCACCACCAGCGCCGGGCGGCCCGCGATCGGCTCGCTGACCAGCCGTCCGTCGTACGCGGCCACGCCTGCCGGGTCGCCGGGCGCGCCGGCCGCCGGGTCGAGCACGAAGAAGCCGGCGTTGACTGCGGTGTCCGCACCCGTCAGCGCGGCGAGCTGGCTCGTCGTCTCGCGTCGCTCGAGGTCCGGCCCGTACGTCGCATCGAGCCGGCCGCCAAAGGTCCGAGGGTCGATGGTCAGTACGTCGACGTGCCACGGCCCGGTGGATCCGGCCACGTCGTCCGGCTCGCCGTCCCAGCCGGTGTAGATGCTGGAACCGCCGAACCCGGCCGCGATCACCTGCTGGCGGATCGCGTCCGCCTCTGCCCTCGTCGCGGTGGCGCCGACCCGGACCCGCCAGCCCAGGTCGCCGGAGAAGTCCGCGAGCGGTGGCGTACTGACCTTCTCGACCCGTGGATCGAGACCGGCCGCCTGGAGCCTGTCGGCAGCGGCCCGAGCATCCGCTTCGTCGCTTATCGCGGCCGGCGGAGCGTCCGGATCCGGTGAGCCCGGACCCGGCGGGACCGCTACCTCGACCGTCCAGACCGCGCTCGGGTCGGTATGACCGCGCACGATGCGGGTCAGGGTCACGCCAGGCTGCAAGGTCCGCGTCGTCCTCGTCTCCTCGAGTCCGGCCGGGCCTAGCGGCAGGGCGTCGCCGAGTGCAGCCACCGTCGGGAGATCCGGTGGCGCAGCCACGGCCGGGGGCGCGACCAGCGCCAGGCAGACCGTTGCGAACAGGATGAGCGGAACTGCCGCACGTCGAGTCATGACACCGTCCTAAGCCACAGCGGCACCATCCGCAAGACGAGCCGCCGAGCCGTCATCCGTCCGCCACCCGACGTTCCCACGGGTGACAGGCCGGCCGGTCGACGACATCGACCCCAATGCCGTGGTACCACCGACCGCTGATGGACAGGTCGGCCCTGGTGCTCGGCGACGGCGTGAGGCGCAGCAGACTAGGCAGGGACGAGACCAGCCGGTGAGCACCGGATCACGGATCGGAGGCGGACACGTGCAGTACCTCGTCACCATGACGACCCATGTTCCCGACGGGGTGTCGGAGGCGACCGTGGACGACGTCCGCGGCCGGGAGGCCGCCCGCGCTCGCGAGCTCGCCGCCCGCGGTCACCTGCTCCGGCTCTGGCGTCCACCGTTGCGGCCCGGCGAGTGGCGCACGCTCGGGCTCTTCGCCGCGGACGACGAGGATCGGCTCGGGGAGGTGCTCGCCTCGATGCCGCTGCGGATCTGGCGCAACGACCAGGTGACCCCCTTGTCGCCACACCCGAACGACCCGCCGTCGCCGACCCCTCTCCGTCGTGGGACCACCACGGAATTCCTCACCACGTTCACCGAGACGATCCCGGACGGCGCCGACCCCGGGACCGTCGACGACGCGCGGACGGCCGAGGCACTCAAGACCCGAGAGCTCGCCGATCAGGGGTATCTCGTACGGCTGTGGAGGTTGCCTGGCCACGGCCAGGCGCTGGGCCTCTGGCAGGCCGACGACGCCGGCCAGCTGCAGGGGATCCTCGCCTCGCTCCCCCTGGGGCCGTGGTTGAACGTCGATACTGTCCCACTCGCCGAGCATCCGAGTGATCCGGCACTCACCGGCAAGCCCCCTGCCGCGCCGTGATGGAGCATCTGAGCGACGGGACACGGGTCGTGCGTGGATGCGCTAGGCAGTCGCGACCGGTCGGCCGCGATCGGAGAGGGCCCGCCGGAGTTGTCGCCGGGAGTTGATGCCGAGCTTGGTGAACACCTTGCGCAGATGCCATTCCACCGTGCGCGCGCTGATGAAGAACTGCGCGCCGATCTCAGGATTCGACAGGCCGTCCCGGGCGAGCCGGGCGATCTGCTCCTCCTGCGGAGTGAGCTGGTCGCGCGTCTGGACGCTGCGCGTTTGCACCTTCTCGCCCGTTGCGATCAGCTCCCGTCGTGCGCGCCCGGCGAACCCTTCCATGCCGATCGCGGCGAACACGTCGTGCGCCGTCCGCAGTTGCTTGCGCGCGTCCTGGCGCCGGCGCTCGCCGCGCAGCCACTCCCCGTACAGCAGATGCGCGCGGGCGAGCTCCGGACGGAGCGGGGTCTGGCTCAACCGATCGATTGCCTCGCGGTAGAGGTCGTCGGCGGCGGCGCCGTTGCTGAGCATCGCCCGGGAGCGGGCCTCGATGCCGAGGGCGAAGTCGGTGCCGCAGGGCTGCGTCGTCTCCGCAAGCCGTTCGAGCGCATCGCGTGCGAGCTCGGTGTCTCCTTCGCGCGTGGCCGCCTCGACGAGCTCGGGCAGCGCAAACATCGATGCCCACGGCTCGAAAGGATCCGAGGTGGCTTGCCGGGCGGCCGATGCCGCCTCCTCGTAGCGGGCGAGCCCGTTGTACAGAACCGCGGCCGCCCAGCGTGCCTGGACCGCCGCCATCTCCTGCCCTCCGGCCGCCGCCTGTGCGATCGCGCTCGCAATCAGTGCAGAGGCCTCGGCTTCCTTCCCTTCCAGAGCCCGGAGCCTCAGCGCGGTGTAGGGCGCGAATTGGTTCCCGGTCGCTGCCGCCAGCTCTTCGGCCTCCGCGATGAGGGACGTAGCACCCGCGAAGTCGCCCATCCACGCGCGTGCCAGGCCCAACGAGGTGAGCGGTGCGGTAACTCCGCAAGCGCGCCGGCGTCACGGATGAGCTGGACATTCCGGGCCGAGATCGCGTCCATGCCTTCGGGGTCCCACACGGCGCCGCTGGCGGCCGTGGCCGCCCAGCCCCACCGCAGGACGTCCTCCACGGGGATACTGATGATCATCGTCGCTGCGCGCTGCAAGGTCGAGGTCGCGGCGGAACGTCCGTCGGTGGTCAGCAGAGCGAGGCCTTCGAGCAGCAGGTCGAGGGGACGCGGTTCACCCGGTGGGAGAGGAAGGGCCCGCACGGCGCAACAGATCTCCGGGAGTCGGGTTGGCGTTGATCGACCCCCGGTGGAGCCAGTCCGGCGACCTTGCGCGGTCGCACGTGTGCGCCGGCCTTCTCCGGGGCTGCGGAACCGGGTGTAGCCAGACGCCACATTGGGTCAGCCGGTGAAGGACTGGGGGCCGAAGCGGCCCCACGCCACGAGGACGGCCAGGGCGAGCAGGGCCAGGTTCACCACGATTGCCTGGGCCTCGTGGCGGCGGAGGTGCGTGATGATCGCGCCGACCATCAGCAACACCAGACCGACGGCAGCCAGCGGCACCAGAACCGGCGCGATGTCGAGCGCGGCGGGCAGGATCAGGCCCACCGCAGCCAGGATCTCGACGGCGCCGATGGCCTTGACGCTGCCGGCGCTGAAGTCTTCGACGAATCTCATGCCGGAGGCGGCCAGCTTCTCCCTGGGCTGGATCAGCTTCATGGCGCCGCCGGCCAGGAAGGCGACGGCCAGCAGAGCCGCAATGATCCACAGAGCGATGTTCATGAGGGGTTCTCCTCGCAGGGTTGTGAGCGACTTCGGTTTCGAAGTCGGAGGTGGTGATCGGGGTTCCACGTGAGGGTGGCCAGCCGCGGCCGGTCACGATGTTGCTGAGCTTTCCCGTTCGCTGGATGGTGTTCGTCTCAGCAGTACGACGGCACAACCCCTCGGAATGTGAGGCGACGCGCCAACCTCACAGTTCGGTGTGATGTCTCGTCGAACTGGTGAGGGGCAGATGCAACCAAGGAAGCGGGCGACACGATGAGCACCCAATCCGAGCCAGAAGACGGCCGGCCCGACTCGAGCCTGAGCGCGATCATGAGCGAGCGGCGTCAGCTGATCAATCTCGCGTACCGGCTCCTCGGCTCCCTGGCCGATGCGGAGGATGTCGTACAAGAGACGTACGCCCGCTGGTACGCCATGTCCCCACAGCAGCAGGATGCCATCGAATCCCCCGGCGGCTGGCTGACGAAGGTCGCCAGTCGCATCTGCCTCGACCTGCTCGGCTCGGCACGGGCCCGACGGGAGCGCTACGTGGGTGAATGGATCCCGGAGCCGCTGCCCGATCGTACGGAGTGGATCAACGGGCCGTCGGGCGGCACCACGGTCGACCCGGCCGACCGAGTCACCCTCGACGAGTCGATCAACATGGCCTTCCTCGTCGTGCTCGAATCGATGACCCCGGCCGAGCGCGTCGCGTTCATCCTTCACGATGTCTTCCGCTACTCCTTCGGCGAAGTGGCCGAGATCGTCGGCCGTACGCCCGCGGCCTGTCGCCAGCTGGCCTCCTCGGCCCGCCGGCGCATCCGCGCATCGCAGGCTCCGGCGACTCCGACAGCCCAACGTGCCGACATCGTCAGGGGCTTCAAGCAGGCATGGGAAGCCAAGGACATCGACGCCCTCATCGGTCTCCTCGACCCCGACGCCACGGTCATCGCCGACGGGGGCGGCCTCGTCGCCGCCCAGCTCCGCCCAGTCGAAGGCAGCGAGCAGGTCGCGCGCTTGGCCGTCGATATCGCCGGCAGGGTACCCAACCTGATGTTGCTGGAGCGTACGGTCAACGGTCAGCCCGGTCTGGTGATCCAGCAAGATGGCGCCACCGTGGCGGTGATGGCGTTCGATGTCGCAGGCGACCGGATCAAGCACATCTGGGCAATACGGAACCCCGAGAAGCTCCGGCCTTGGACGACGGGCTGACGCGCGGCTCGACCGGCCGACCAGGCGGCGGCTGCCGCCCGCTGCAGAGACGTCGACGTGGAGGAGACGCGGTGATCCCACCCGACGTTCGATCAGACCCGGCGGTCCGACTCGTAGTCTTTGACCTCGACCGCGGCGAGCGCACGGCCCGGCCCGCCCTGCAGCGACGACACCCTCCGCTGGACGAAGCCGGGAAGCCGGGTCAACACCCGCAGCGCGTGGAGAGTCGTCGTGATCTGAAGTGGGGTTTGCGGAATCAGCACCTTCATCGACGTCGTGCCGATATTGCGGCTGAGCCGAGCGAACTGCCGCGTCTCGTTCTCATAATTGGGGAACGCCACCGCGGGGTCGCCGCCGGCCCGGAGCAACTCGCCGGCAAGGACGTACGCGCCCACCATCGCGATGCTCGTGCCGCCGCCGACGGCCGGCCCGGGTGAGTAACCGGCGTCGCCGACGAGCGTTGCCCGGCCGCGTGACCATCCGTCGTCCATGATGACCTGACTGATCGAGTCGAAGTAGAGGTCGTCGGCGTCTGTCAGCTCCGCGAGCAGGCGCGGCACCTCCCACCCCTCACCGGCGTACGTCTCCCGGATCAACTGCTTCTGTTGTTCGCGGTCGCGGTAGTCGTACCTGAATTGTTCGGCGCGCCGGAACAGAACCACCGCCCTGGCCTCGCCGGTCTGGCGCACCGGATATATCCCGACCACCTTGCCCGGGGCGTTGTAGATGACCATGCGGCCGTCGAGTTCGAGATAGTTGGGCAGCGTGAACACCGCGAAATAGCCGCCGATGTACCGCAGGAACCGACGCTCGTCGCCGAACAGCAACCCACGGACCGCGGAGTGCAATCCGTCGGCGCCGACCACCATTCCGAAGCGACGGGGTACGGCATGCTCGAACGTGACGTTCACTCCGTCGTCGTCCTCCAGCAGGCTCGTGATCGTGTCGCCGAAGATGTACTCCACGCCCTCGCGGGTCGCTTCGTGCAGGATCGAGGCCAATTCGCCGCGCATGACCTCCACGTGGCGATCCGCGACGACGGCCACAAGGCGGCTCATGTCGATGTCGATCGGCGCCCTGCCGGGGCGGACGAACGAGAGCACCTCCGTTCGGGTGCGCGCCTCCATCACCTGGGGAAGAACGCCCATCCGCTCGACGATGTCCACGGCTGGACCGAACAAGTCGACCGCGTGCCCGCCCAGTCCCGTGCGGAGAAGCGGGGTTCGCTCGACCACCGTCGGGTTGAAGCCGTACCGGCGAAGCCAGTACGCCAGGGTCGGACCGGCCACGCTGGCTCCGAGGACCAGGACGTCGCGATTCACCAATTCCATCGGACCCTCCTCCGACCGACGGGCGGCCGGGCTGGTCAGCCGCGCTCAATCGGATGGTCCACCGATGCCAGGTTCGCCTCAAGGCGGCGACCTGCGGTCCGCGAAGCAGGTCCGGACCGGTCGGCCCGCGAGTTCTTCAGAGGTACGGTGCGGAATACGTGATCTCGTTGGGTCGTGACGGCTGGCCGCCGGTTGTGCACGCCCGTGTCGTGGCGAGGAGCACGCGAAGGGTCGCGGTGAGCAGGGCGAGGCAGAGCCGCCCGCTACGTCGCCGCGGCCTCGGCGAGCGCGGCGAGCAGGGCGGCGGTGGCGGGCGGGTCGGGCGGCTCGCCGTAGGTGGCCGCGTACACGTGTCGTCGGGAACCCGGCAGCTCGCTGGCGACGATGCCCTTGATCCGGTGTGCCCGCAGGGCCAGCCCGGGGATGGTCGTCACGCCGAGTCCGGCCGCCACCAGCGTCTGCAATACCACCATGTCGTCGGAGGTGTAGCCGATCCGCGGCTCGAAGCCCTCGTCGGCGCACAACGACAGCAGGTGGCGGCGACACCGTTCGCAGCCGGCGATCCAGGTCGCGTCGGACAGCGTGGCCAGCTTGTGCCCGCGCCGGGTGGACAGCAGGTACACCGGATCGTCGAGCAGGTGATGCAGGCGGACGCCGTCCGGCTCGGGTTCGGTCTCGTCGTAGCGGAAGATGACCGCGACGTCGATCTTGCCGGCGCGCAACAGTTCCAACGCCTCGGGCGGGTGCGTGTCGATCAAGCTGATCTGCAGGCCAGGATGCGTGCCGGCCAGCACGGCCACGGCCCGCGGCACGAGCGACCCGATGACGGACGAGAAGCCGGCCAGGCGTGCCCGCCCGGCGGTCAGCCCCACGTGGGCGGCGAGTTCCGCGTCGGCGGCGTCGATGCGTCCGATGATCTCGGCAGCCCGATCGGCCAGCAGTTGCCCGGCCGGCGTGAGCCGGATCCCGCGGCCGACCCGCTGCAGCAGCTGCGCGCCGGTCTCGGCCTCGAGCCGGGCGAGGTGGTGGCTGACCGACGGCTGCGCGTAGTGCAGCTCCCTCGCCGCCGCGGTGACCGATCCGTGGCGGGCGACGGCGTCGATGACGCGCAACCGCGTGACGTCCAGCATGCATCGAGCATATCTATGGATCAGCGCGAAGCTTGGCATTAGACGTATGAGTTGAGCGGGCGCACCCTCATGGCATGACCACGACACAGGCCCGCCCCGTCCGCGAACTGACCGATCTTGTCGACGGCGTCCGCACCGCCATCGCCGCGCACGCCAGCTGGCCGGCCACCGCGCAGCTCGTCGCCGAGCAGCTGCGCCGACACCTACCGAGCCCGGACGTGCTGACGGCCGAGCAGCGCCTCGGCTCGCCCGACGGTTACCGCAGCCACACCTTGTACGTCGAGCCCGACGGTTCCTTCTCGATCATCGGCCTGGTGTGGCGGCCCGGCCAGATCACGCGCATCCACGACCACGTGACGTGGTGCGTGTTCGGTGTCATCCAGGGTGTCGAGCACGAGGACCTGTTCGACGCCGACCTCAATCTGGTCGGCCGCAACGACAACCACGTCGGCGACGTCAGCGGGTTCGCGCCGCCCGGCGACATCCACCGGGTCCACAACACGGCCGACACGACCGCAATCTCAATCCACATCTACGGTACGGACGTGACTCGCACCGGTTCCAGCGTCCGGCGCTACTACGACTAGCAGGGCCTCGTCGACCCGTTGCTCCAGCCTTGAGCGATGAGTTCCTGTGCGCGGCTCGTCTATGCGTGCGAACGACGACGCAAAGGAGCTAGGCATGGGCAAGCTGGTAGTCACCGAATTCATGTCCCTCGACGGCATCGTCGAGGATCCCGCCGGCGAGTGGGTGAACCAGTTCGATCAGGGCGCCGAGGCTGGTGCATTCAAGCTGAACGAGACGCTGGCCAGTGAATGCCTGCTACTCGGCCGCGTCACCTACGACGGGTTCGCCCAATCCTGGCCACACGAGCAGGGCGAGTTCGCCGAGAAGTTCAACTCGATGCCGAAGTACGTGGTGTCGTCAACGCTGCAGGACCCGTCCTGGACGAACACGACCGTGCTCAGGGGCGACCTCACGGACGAGGTGGCCAAGCTGAAGGAAGGCGCAGAAGGCGATGTCGTCGTTCATGGCAGCGCGACGCTGGTCCACGCCCTGGTCGACCAGGGTTTCGTCGACGAGTTCCGGCTCATGGTCTTTCCCGTGATCCTGGGCGACGGGCGGCACCTGTTCGGCCACACCGGCGCACCCGTTGCGCTACGGCTCGTCTCCGCCACGCCATTGGGTCCCGACGGTGTGCTCCTGATGATCTACCGGCGCTGACGCCGAGGCCGCGGCGGTGAGGAGCTCGGCGACGCGCCGCAGGGCGTCGCTCAGGCGGCAGCGGAAGAGTGCACGTGATCTTGATCGGCTCGCGGCAGGTGGCGGGAGACATGCACTTCCAGGGCACCCACGCCGTCGACCGCTACCGACCGTTGCGTCCGGGCGCCGGCCCTACTCGGTGGAGAGCTTCGGTGCGGCGAGGTTCGTATCCTGTGTCGCGGCCCAGGAGGCGAGCAGGCGCAGCGCGTCTTCGGACGGGGAGCCGGGCTCGGCGGCGTAGATGGTGAGGGTGAGGCCCGGCTCGGCGGCCATTTCGAGGCCTTCGTAGGCGAGGGTGAGGTCGCCGACGATGTGGTGGTGGAATCTCTTCGCGCCGGTGCCGTGGTGGCGGACGTTGTGGGCTCCCCAGCGGGTGCGGAACTCGGTGCTGCGGGTGGACAACTCGCCGACGAGGTCGTGCAGGTCCTTGTCGCGGGGGTCGCGGCCGGCCTCGGTGCGCAGGATCGCTACG